>RFSU01000320.1 GCA_009923795.1 Sphingomonadaceae bacterium | reverse complement strand
ACCTTGTTGAAGGCCGCCTCGCCTTTGGCATTACCGCCGGCAAATTGACCATCACGCGCATTGAAACCGCAGAGGCCAATGAGGACGCCTAAGCGGCCCTATTTGGAAACCCAATATATTGGCGTTACCTTCATCGCGTGCGAAACCCCTAGCGACTGCGCAAGCGCCTTTAGCCGACGCTGCACTTGGTCGCTGCCGAGCACGGCGTGTGATGGTGAAATGGAGAGCATAATTGCATCACCCATTCTCGAAAGCTTACCATGGCGGAGCGCTTCGGCTGTCCCGCCACTCCATCTTTGGGCGAGACGAATGGCCAACCCCCAACTGCGGGCCATGGCCAACTCTCCCGCGCTCACCAGCGGCTTAACCGCTTCTGGAAGAGCGTCTCCACCGCCAAAAGTCGCGAATAATGCGCAGGCAAGAAGAGCCCTGTCGCGATGCGATGCCCCGGTCCAATTCCCTTGCAACGCAATTTCAGCACCGCGCTCCGCCCGATATTCTGGGTTTGCTTGCCAAGCCACATCCCCCAACAGGCAGGCCGCATGGCGCAACCGCGCATCCGCCCTCGCCTCTCCTTCAAACAGAGGTGCGATCCAGTTGAAGATCTCATGACCATGTTCATCGAACCGACCCTGACGCCGCCCTTCGGCCTGCGCATCTTCCAGCAAAGGGTCGCGTTGCCGAATGTCTAAAGGCAAGCGACGAAACAACAGCCCTTCTCGCAAGCCGCTGGCGCAAGTCACGATCGTTGATGATCCCAGTTCACGTGTCACCGCGAACAACAGGCTCGCTGCATCATTCAGGCCCGCAATTCTGGACGATGACAATGTCGGAATTTTCTTGGCGACAGACTTATCCAACTGCGCCGTCATCCGCACCAGCCGCGCGGCCGCTGCTTTAGGCATTTCGTAACCAGCCATAATGGGAAGTGGGTAGCCCACACGATGCATATGGAGCCGCGCCAACGCGCGCCAGCTACCGCCAACCATGTAAAAGGGAAGACCTTTTGCGTCGCCAACCCAATCAAGAGACCGCAAAATTCGGCCCAATTCCCGGCCTAAGGCCCCAGGCCCCTTAGCCCTTAATGCCGGAATCCTTAGAGAACCAAAGGGAAGAGAAATGCGCCCGTGAACCTCTCCATTGGCGATACGGATGAGTTCGAGGCTCCCACCTCCCAAATCCCCAGCAATGCCGTCGGCCTCTGGCATTGTGGACAAGACACCATATCCTGCCGCCTCTGCTTCTTCTTCACCGCTTAGAACTAAGGGCAAAAATCCAATCTTCGTAAT
>RFSU01000319.1 GCA_009923795.1 Sphingomonadaceae bacterium | reverse complement strand
TGGCTTTCAGGCTTTCGATACGATCCCAGTCCACGCCCAGTTCCATCAGGAACAGCTCGGTATGTTCAGAGGCTTCGGGCGCGCGGGTGTTGGTGATCGCTTCGCGGTTGAACTGGACGGGGCTGGCAACAAGCCGGATAGGCGTGCCGCCATCGGCTGAATCCACCTCAAAGATCAGATCATTGGCGAGCACCTGCTCATCGCTGCCGACGTCAGCTGGCGATTGATACATCGCCCATTGCCCGCGCATGGTTTTCAAATGCTGCACCCAATAGGCAAAGGGCTTGGCGGCAATGGCTTCTGTGACAAAAGCGTGCGCGGCCAGTGCATTTTGCATCAGCTTTTCAACACTGTTGAAGCGATCATCCTGTATCAAATGCGATAAGCTAAGATGGTTGAATGTGTCCTCCAATACCGGCCCGGGGGACAGCACCGTCAGATTGATGAACCCGCCATCGCTTGTCTTGAACACGCCCATGAACGGGTTGGTTGCAATTGCGGTCGTGCCCGGCAGCGCGTTGGAAAAGGGGTTCTCGCCCATTTCCATACAGACATCCACGCTGCACGCGGTAGCCCAGATGCCGGAGGAAAGCAGCGACACGTCAACTTCGGTCGCCTCGCCCGTGCGCTCGCGGTGGAACAAGGCGGCGGCGATCCCGCCTGCGATATTCATACCCCCAATCGTGTCTCCATAGGCGGGCCCGGGTTGCAGCAACGGCCCATCCAGCTCTTTGGGCGTAACCAGCATCGAAGAGCCGCCGCGCGCCCAATAGGCGGTTGAATCAAAGCCGCCTTTCTCCCGCTCCGGCCCCTTGTCGCCATAGGCCGAGCCGCGGACATAGATAATGTTGGGATTGGCGGCGCGGATATGCTCCAGATCGATCTTCAGCTTCTGGCGCTGTGCAGGGAGGTAATTGGTGAGGAAGATGTCGCAAGTCTTGGCGATTTCGTAGAGCAGTTGCTGCCCCTCCTCGGTCGACACATCGATGCCGACGCTGCGTTTTCCGCGATTGGGATGCTGCATCAGAGCGTTGCGGCGCTGATCAACGGCGAAGCGTTGCAACTCCTTGATTCCGCGCTGCGCATCGCCGCGCAACGGATGCTCGATCTTGATCACATCGGCGCCCCAATCGGTCAGCACCGCGCCAGCCGCTGGCACGAACGTAAATTGCGCCACCTCCAGCATGCGGATGCCCTTCATCACTTGCGTCATGGTTCAGCCTCCGTGGAAAGCGATAGACTTGAGATAGGTAAATTCGTTGATCCCCTCGATGCCATATTCGCGGCCATA
>RFSU01000318.1 GCA_009923795.1 Sphingomonadaceae bacterium | reverse complement strand
AATTCGACACAGAGAGTTCCAACATTGAAAAACTGTGAGGTTCTTCTGTTTTATGGGTTTTGTGTTTACTCAGAGTCGCTGTCCATCGCGAAGCGATTGCGGCGGACCTGGGCAGGACGCTGCTTGTTGTGGACCTTGGGGGCAACCTCGGCCCAGACCTGTGCAAGCTGGACCGCGTTGAGGGTCGTCTTGCGGGCGAATTCGTCGCGGAGGCTATTGATGTGGCTCCAGGAGCGGATGAGGGGGAGGATGTCGCGGCCGACTGCCTTGTACTCGGCGATCTGGGCACGGCGGAGGGCGGAGTAGGTGTGCTCATCCATGGTGACGAGCTTATTGGTCTCAGCCTGCTCGGCCTCCCACATGAGGTCACCCCAGTTGGGGCCGCGGTGGGACCAGCGGGACTCGCGGTGGCGGCTGCGGCGGGACAGGCTCCACTTGGAGACGAAGCGGGCGAGGATGTCGATGGTCTGGTCGACCTTGGCAGCCTTGGCCTTGCGGTCGGCCACCGTGGTGCCCTTAGGCACCCACTTGTCGTAGACGTTCATGCTGCGGACGTGCTTGTCAAAGACAAAGCCAGCTGCACGCATGCGGACGGAGAAAGGGATCGGGTTAAACATTCTGATCGGGAATGCCTCAACGGTTGCTATGCGGTTGTTGTAGGACTTACTTCAGGTCTTTTCGTGATTTCGATGAATTCGTTTTCAGAAATGTGGATTCATGATGTAAAAATTGGGGGTTGACCTATTGTAGCTGTGTCTAGCTTAGGCCTGGGCGGCCTTCTTTGCGGCGAGGGTCGCCTCACGCTTGGCCTTCATGGCGGCCTTGGCTTCGTCGGACATCGGGCCGCGGGGCTTGCGTTCCTTGACCGGTGCACCGGGAGCCTCGGGTTCGGGCTTGTCCTCGGACTTGGGGGAGGCGGGTGCGGCCTTGGCGGCGATGGTGGCCGCCCGCTTGGCCTTCATGGCGGCCTTGGCTTCGTCGCTCATGGGTGCACGCTTCTTGCGTTGCTTGGAGTCGGTCGAGCCGTCTGACTCGGTGTCCGCGGCTGTGGGCACGCGGATGACTCCGGTGACCTGGGTGTTCTCCTCCTTCTCTGCGGGGAAGAGGATGTCTAGGAGGGCCTTGGAGAGGTCCTCGGGCTTGGTGTAGCGGTTGTCGGCTGCCGAGCCGGATTCGTCGTAGATGTGTGCGATCGCGTCCTTGATCTGCTGCTTGAGGAGGTTGTTGAGAGACATTCTGTAGTAGGTTGTTGGTTGTTGGTTGTTAGGCTGGCGGGGGTGTCATTGGTAGT
>RFSU01000317.1 GCA_009923795.1 Sphingomonadaceae bacterium | reverse complement strand
CGGAGATTGCCAATTGACCGCGAAGCGGCTGGCGTCATTTCTTGTTCACCCATGACAGGCGCCTAGCAGGGCAAAGGGTTCGGCTCAATGCGGCGTAATGCATATTGTGCGTTGCACAAATCTTTGAATTGGCCCACAACTGGAGTGGGGAAAAACATTTATGCTTTACAACGCCTATGAATTTCAGCGTGCGTGGCTGGCCGGGGCCAGCGCCTTTGCATCTGCCAGTGCAGAATGGCTCGGCAATCCGGCAAATCCCTTGGGCTATTTGGGAGGAGGCCCCCTTTTTGCCGCGGCGCTTGATGTCTTTGCACATGCAGCCGCGCCCCGCGGAAAGCCGGCATTTGGAATGGATTTCACAACCATTAATGGCCGTGAAGTGCCTGTTACGGAGGAGATTGTCCTTCGCAAACCCTTTGGTCAGCTAAAGCGGTTTGTCCATGAAGGGGTGAACGGCGCGCCCAAGCTGCTGATCGTCGCCCCCATGTCCGGTCATTTCGCGACGCTGCTGCGCGGCACGGTGGGGCGGATGCTTCCCAGCCACGATGTCTACATCACCGACTGGCGCGATGCGAAGGCCGTTCCGGTTGGGCACGGGCGTTTCGACCTAGATGATTATGTGGATTATGTGGTCGCGTTTTTAGAAGCGATTGGCCCCGGCGCGCATGTGCTTGCTGTTTGCCAACCTTCAGTGCCCGTTTATGCGGCGGCGGCGCTCATGTCGGCGGACGACCATCCCTGTTTGCCGCGGACATTGACCATGATGGGTGGTCCAATTGACACGCGCCGTGCCCCAACCGCTGTGAATCAGCTGGCGATGGAGCGGCCCTTTGCCTGGTTTGAGCAGAATGTGATTGCCCAAGTGCCTAACGGCTATCCGGGTGCGGGGCGCAAAGTTTATCCCGGCTTTCTGCAACTCACGGGCTTTATGGCGATGAACCTTGGCAACCATATGATGAGCCATTGGGACATGTTTAAACATCTCGTTCAGGGAGATGATGAGAGCGCGGATGCCACCAAATCCTTCTATGATGAGTATCGCTCCGTTGCGGACATGACATCGGAATTTTATCTTCAGACGATTGATCATGTTTTCCAGCGTCATTTGCTGCCCAAAGGGGAATTGATGCACCGGGGCCGTTTGGTCGATCCAGCCGCAATTACGAAGATTGCGGTGCTGGCCATTGAGGGCGAGCGCGACGATATTTCAGGGCTGGGTCAGACCAAGGCCGCACTGGATATTGCGATCAACCTGCCAGAGGCGCGCAAGAAATATTATATGGCCGAAGGCGTTGGCCATTATGGCATTTTCAACGG
>RFSU01000316.1 GCA_009923795.1 Sphingomonadaceae bacterium | reverse complement strand
CAAAGAAGTCCGGGTCTGGGCCAAGGCTGCCCGAGCGGTGAAACGCCAATTCGGCGAACCGCGGCTTGATGTTGTCGAAGTCTATGGCCGCAAGTTACAATTTGTCGGCAAGCCATGCATCCTCGACGCTTTTCTTTATCCCGAAAGTAAGGGTGGCCGAGAAGTCGTCACTTATGTCGATGCGCGAAGAAGCGACGGTGCTGCCGTAGACCGCGCTTCGTGCATTGAGGCATTGCAGCGCCGCTAGCGGGCAGTCATCTCGGTGTCGCCAGTTGCAATGTCCCATTCAGCGCGCACCGACGGATCCTGCTCATCCGCCAACAATTCCCGCCGCCTGCGGTCAAGCTTCTCAGGCGACAACCTCGACAATGCCCATATCGCTGCCCCGCGCACAACGGGGGCCGGGTCATGCAGCAATGCTTCGACCTGCGCGATGACCCCTGCATCGGCGCCATTGCCTGCGGCGATCAGAACATTGCGGACAAAGCGATCACGGCCAATCCGCTTAATCGGCGATCCTGAAAATAGCTTTCGAAAAGCGGCATCATCCAAAGTAAGCAAATCGGCAATTTGGGGAGCCACCAGTTCAGCGCGCGGCAAGAACGCCTTATGCGCAGCCGCCGCTTCGGCAAACTTGTTCCACGGGCAGACCGCAAGGCAATCATCACAGCCATAAATGTGATTGCCCATTAAGGGACGTAATTCAGGATCAATCGGCCCCTTATGCTCGATGGTGAGATAGGAAATGCAGCGGCGCGCATCTAAACGATAGGGTGCTGGGAATGCGTTGGTGGGACAAATGTCCAGACACGCACTGCATGAACCGCAACTGTCCTCTGCTGCTGTCGCGGGTTTAAGTTCAGCAGTGGTATAAATTGCGCCCAAGAATAGCCAGCTGCCATGTTCCCTGCTGACGACATTGCTGTGCTTACCCTGCCAGCCAAGTCCGGCCGTTTGCGCCAATGCCTTTTCCATAACAGGCGCGGTATCAACGAAGACTTTCACGCCAGCGTCCGCTTCATGCGCCAGCCATCCCGCAAGCCGCTTTAGGGCGCCTTTGATGACATCATGATAATCGCGCCCTTGCGCATAAACCGAAATCCGCGCGCGATTACCTTGGTCCGCCAGTACCATCGGGTCCTGCGGCGGCGCGTAACTCATGCCCAGCATGATGACCGATTTCACGTCGGGCCATAAGATATCGGGATTGGCGCGTTCATCGGCGCGGCTCTCCATCCAAAGCATCTCGCCATGGCGACCCTCCTGCAACCATTGGCGCAGACGTTCACCGGCGCGCGGTGCAAGGTGGCCGGGTGCTA
>RFSU01000315.1 GCA_009923795.1 Sphingomonadaceae bacterium | reverse complement strand
CAAGGAAAAGGGGTTCGTCAACGGCGTGCTCGACGCCATTGCCAAATCCGCGCGCGGATAATCCCGCTTAATCCAGATTGATGGTTTTCAACCAGTCGCGCACCGCAGGGCCAATATCTGGCCGTGCAAGGGCAAGAGCGATGTTCGCGGTGATGAAGCCCGCCTTATCCCCGCAATCATAGCGGTCCCCATGGAATGTGACGGCGTGGAAGGGCTGCTTGCCAATCATCTGCGCCATGGCATCGGTCAGCTGGATTTCACCGCCCGCGCCTTTGCCCTGACCCTCCAAAACGCGCATCACCTCTGGCTGGAGGATGTAGCGGCCTGAAATGATGAGGTTGGACGGCGCATCTTCTGCCTTGGGCTTTTCAACCAGACCTTTGACTTCGGTAATGTCGCCCTGCGTGGTGCCGGGCGCGATCACGCCATAGCTCGATACCTTGTCCTGCGGCACTTCCAGCACCGAGATGATGTTGCCGCCCACTTGTTCATAGGCTTCTACCATCTGCTTCATGCAGCCGGGCGACCCGACCATGAATTCATCCGGCAGGAAAATGGCAAAGGGTTCATCCCCAATAATGTCGCGCGCGCACCAAATGGCATGGCCCAGACCCAGTGGCTCTTGCTGGCGAACATAGGCGCAATTGCCGGGGCCAAGCCGTGTCGGCTCCAGTACCGACAAATCCTTGCCCCGGTCGCTCATCGTGCGTTCCAGTTCAAAGGCGATGTCGAAATGATCCTCAATCGCGCTTTTGCCGCGCCCGGTGACAAAGATCATCTGTTCAATGCCCGCCTCGCGCGCCTCATCCACCGCATATTGGATGAGCGGACGGTCGACGACCGGCAGCATTTCCTTGGGCATCGCCTTGGTCGCAGGCAGGAAGCGCGTGCCAAGCCCGGCAACTGGAAATACTGCTTTTCTGATTTTGCGCATAAAATCCCCTCAGACGATGGGGGCCCCATATCAGCGCGGCTCATGCAAGGGGAAGCCTTGACAGGAATTTAATCTGAGAGATTATAGAACATAAGGTGAACATGATTGATTCGCATCCCCCCCTTGCCCATCTGAAACGTCAGATTGAGGCTCTTTCCCCTTCGCTTGGCGATGGCCATCGGGGGCGGGTAAGCCTTGGCCTAAGCGCGCTCGACGCCCGATTGGGCGGCGGGATTGCCAAGGGTGCCGTGCATGAAGTGTTGCCCTGCACAACAGAGGATGGGGCCAGTGCGGCGGCCTTTGCCCTGATGCTGGCGGCCCGCATCTCTGGGCCTGTGGGCAAAATCTTGTGGATCGCAACCGATGCGCAACTGCGCCGGGGTGG
>RFSU01000314.1 GCA_009923795.1 Sphingomonadaceae bacterium | reverse complement strand
TTTGGCAGCGACGCCATTTCGGCCGAGGGCGGCCTGATAGCGGTCAAGCAGCGACGCTTCGGTCTCGCGGCGCATATCGGGGTCAAGCGCGGTTCCCAAATAATAGGCAATGTCGCCTGCACCCTGTCCAACCCCGACAGTCTGCCAATCGACAACCACGAGGGGCTTGGTATCGCCTGATGGGCCGTAGAGCATATTGTCCGGGCGATAATCATTATGGGTAAGGCAACGTGGCCCTTGGCGTGCTTCGGTCCATTTATGGATGTTGCCGAGATAGGCATCCCCCACCGTCCGCATCTCTGGAGAAACACGGGCGCCATAGCGATCCCGAAAGGCGGGCCAGAACATCGTATAAAGCGCTTCACCATCTAGGGGCGGCGGCACGGCCTTTGTGCCGCTCAGCCAATCGAGCTGGTCGAGCATCTCGTCGCCCCACCAGCCGGCGTGGATCGAGGCGGCAGCATCCATCGCCATTTCCGCTTCATAGAGGCTGGGAACCGCCAATTGATTGCCCTGAACATGATGTGGCAGATCGTGCATCAGCAGAGTGAAGTCATGGCTCTCTTCATCAAAGGCGATGTAGAGGTGATCCGGCACCGCCATTGTCCGTTTTTCAGCGAAGAGCTGATAAAATCGGCTCTCGCGAATATAGGTCATATGGGTTTTGCCGGTCGCACGGCTGAGCGGGTCATTGGAGGGCAGTTTGACGACCAATGTCGGCGGCGCGCCATCTGCCTCGCCCGCATAATCCAATGACAGCCGATAAGTCGCCCCGACTTGCCCCGTGCCAATGGGACGCGAGGTGACGCTTTGCACGACCACATTATAGCCATGACGCTGCAAACACGCCGTCAACCATATTGGCGTTAACTCCGCCAGCGTCAGAACCGGGTCAGTCATTGAACAAGCTCATCAGGCCAAGCGGCTCATAGGCACCGAGCATCAGCTGCTCCAATATACCGGTGCCGTGCTGCACTTGCCCATCTATCGTCAGGGTGACGTGGGATATGGCCTGAATATGAAGATGGTCAGGCCGACCCGGTTGAAGCGCGGTGAGATCAATATCCTCCCGCTCGACGACCAAGGGGCCTTTCCAGCCGCCATGAGTCCATTCTGGATGGCCATAGCCAATGCCGCGCATCAGGAAGGCAGTGCCGGTGGTAAAGCGCGCCTCCAGCGCCCGACCATCGGGGAGCTGCGCCGTCAACACGGCGTCGCAGGCATGGCGCCAGCCGGGCTTGAGCGAGATTTCCATGTCGCAGTTATCGCTTTCCAGCATGCCTTGCGCATTGGCACCATCCGGGCACCACACGGCGCGG
>RFSU01000313.1 GCA_009923795.1 Sphingomonadaceae bacterium | reverse complement strand
ATGGCGTTGGTTAGCACACCGGCCCCGGCGCTTGATTCAAACCCCATATCCACGACCAGCTTGGGAATCCATTTCACGAAATAATAATAGGCGGTGACATGAGTGAGATAAGCCAGAGTGAGCAGAATGGTTGTGCGGATCATGTCTGGGCGGAATATCTCGATCAACGCGGTGCGGTCCGCCCCTTGTTCGGGATCAGGCAAAGTCGACATCTGCGCCAGCCCAAAACGCGCGAGCACCGCATTGATCCGGCCCAAAGCCCCAGCCGGACGCCGCGCATATAGCCAGCTAGGCGATTCCGGGATCAACCAAAGGGCGAACGGAATGCACGCCGTCGTCAGCGCTGCGCCCAAATAGAACACACCCCGCCAGTCGCCCCCGGACAGCAACGCTTTGGCAGCCAGACCACCAAAGAATGCGCCAAGCGGATATCCGATCACCATCAAGGGCAGAACAAGGTTGCGCCAGCGCGCGTTGGAAAATTCGGCAACAGTAGCGTTAAGTGCAGCCAACATCCCGCCTATGCCGAGGCCCGTCAACAGTCGCCAGATCGAGAGCTGTGTGACGTTTTCCGATTGTGGGGCGAGCATCATCCCGGCCGCCATGACGATCAGGCATCCCATGATTGTCGGCTTGCGGCCGATCCGGTCTGCCAGTCCGCCCAGCATAATGGAGCCCGCAGCCATGCCGATCAGCTCCATCGACAAGACCCAGCCCAGCACGTCCTTGGCCACGCCCCATTCCTGCGCAATGCCGGGCGCGGCAAAGCTGATCGACATCACATCGAATCCGTCCAGCGCATTGAGCAGGATCGTCATCGCGATGGCCGCGATTTGCCAGCCGCCCATGCGGCCTTCATCCATGATCGACTGTGGTGTCGAGGTCATAGGCACCCTCTTGTCAGCGCGACAGGATAGGTTCCATCGGTGCCAGCGCAACGTGGCCGACCGACGGATTTTCACCAGCGATGACGAGGCAGTCGCGCGACAGTCGCGCATGGAGCAGACACAGAATCGCTTGATCCTGATCCGGCCCTGCAGATTGCACAAAGGCCAGCAGCTGCGCCTCTGCCTCTGCGACGGAGTTGATTGACTTGCCGGTCAGGCTCGCCACGTCGGCCATCAGCGCGCCGTCCCGCCAGAAGCGATAATGGCCCACTTGTTTCAGGCTGCGTGGTATCGACGCGAGGATGTTGCGCTGCCATTCCTGCATCAGCGGATGTTCTGGCAGGCGGGCTATGTCCGCCTCCAGCTTGGCGAGCGCCAGATCTTCATACAGCGTCATTTCAGGGGGCGGCAGTGTCGGCCATTCCAGATCAACGCCAACAATTTCCGCCAGCGCTTCCAGGC
>RFSU01000312.1 GCA_009923795.1 Sphingomonadaceae bacterium | reverse complement strand
ATCTATCTTGAATCTCTGCGTTCGGGAAGCAAAAACCGCGATCAACTGCGCCTTTCCCATAACCCTGTGGCGAAAGCGTGTCACTCTTAAAGCCGTTATCCCGCCTTATAGGGATCGGAGCGCCTCTGCCGGGCGGGTGCGTAGGACCGGAATGGCCCCGATCAGACCCAGTGCCAGCGTGCCCAAACCACCCGCAGCTACGGTCGCGATGACCAGCGGCCAATCTGGCATCCAGTCCAGATCAAACATCCGGGTGGTGAGCAGCCAGCCCGCCAAACTGCCGAGCCCCAGCGCGATGAAAGAGAGCAAAAGGGCGAGCACGGCATATTCCATCGCTTGCACCAGCAAGATCTGACCGCGTGTTGCGCCCAGCAATTTGAGCAGCACGGCATCATAGCTGCGCGTCCGGCGCGCCGCCGAAATCGTGCCAACCAAAACAGCGATGCCCGCAGCAACCGCAACTGACGCAGCCGCCGCAATGGCCTTTGCCAATTGGTTCAGAAGCGTGCCGACTTCGGTGATGACATCCTTCACCCGAACCATCGTGACGGCAGGAAAACCCCCGGAGACCGCCCGGCTGATGGCGGGTTCATGGATTGGATCAACGACAATGGTTGAGGCCAGGGTATAGGGGGCTGAGTCCAAGGCCGTCCGGTTGAACACCAGCACATAGTTAAAGCCCAATGTGTCCCAATTCACTTCGCGAAAGGAGGCGATGCGCGCGGCAATCTCCACGCCCAGAACCGAAATCGTGATTGGATCGCCAATTTTAAGGCCAATGGATTTGGCCGCCCGCTCATCCATCGACACAAGCGGCGGCCCGGCATAATCGGCGGGCCACCATGCGCCTGCCGTCAGGCGACTCCCCTCTGGCAGTTGGTCGGCAAAGGTCAGACCTCGGTCGCCGCGCAGGAACCAGGCCTCTTCGGGAATATCTTTCATATCGGCAACGCGCTTGCCCGCCACCTCAACGACCGGGCCGCGCAAAGCCGGCACGGTCTTGATCTGCGCCTTGGGATCAATCGCCTTGATCGTGTCGATAAAGCGCTGCTGATCCTCCTTGGCGATATCAAGCGCGAAGAAGCTGGGCGCTCTTTTGGGAATGGTGCTTTCAATCTGCGCATTCAGGCTGGTCTGGATGACGGCCAAGGTCGCAAACAAAGTGAGGCCAAGGCCAAGGGCAACCACAAGCCGCCCCGTCTGCGCGCCCGGCCGATGCAAATTGGCGATGGCCAGACGCAGCAGCGGGGATGTGGGTCGGGGGAGCCGCGCCGCCCCCTTGGAAATGGCGATGCCCAGCAGTGTCAGCAACAGCAGCAAGCCAAGCACGCTCACCACAAAGCCTGCGG
>RFSU01000311.1 GCA_009923795.1 Sphingomonadaceae bacterium | reverse complement strand
AAGAGGGGGCGGAATGAAACTCGGCAGCCTCCTCGGCACGGATGACCAGACGCCTGTCACAGGCTTTGCCATTGACCATCGCAAAGTTGCCCCCGGCACGATCTTTGGCGCCTTTGAGGGCGCGAAGGTGAATGGGGAAGATTTTATCGAGGCCGCGATTGCCGCAGGAGCCGTTGCCGTCGTGGCCCGACCGGGCGTTCGGGTTGAGGGCGCTGTCCACATTTCCAGCGACGAACCACGCCGAAGCTTTGCGCTGCTGGCGGCAAAGTTTTTTCAGCCATTCCCGGATATCTGCGTTGCGGTGACCGGAACAAATGGAAAGACCTCCACTGTCGAAATGACGCGCCAGCTGTGGCGCATGACAGGCCATCACGCTGCATCCATTGGAACATTGGGTGTCACCACCGGCGATGATCGCGTCGTCACGGGTCTTACAACCCCGGATATTGTCACTTTCCTCTCCAACATGGCGGGCCTCAATCGCGAAGGTGTGAGCCATGTCGCCTTTGAAGCGTCCAGCCATGGCCTGCACCAGTGCCGGACAGAAGGTCTGCCCGTGCGGGCGGCGGCCTTCACCAATTTGAGCCGAGATCACCTTGATTATCATGGGGACATGGCAAATTATTTCACGGCCAAAATGCGCCTGTTCTCTGAAGTGGTGGACAGCGATGGCGCGGTTGTCGTCTGGACGGATGCGGGGCAATATTCCGCACGGGTCATTGATCTTGCGCGCGAACGCGGCCTTGCCCTGCTGACGGTTGGCGAGCGCGGATCAACGCTGCGCCTTGTTGAGCGCAGTCCCGGGCAACTTGGCCAACAGCTGATCATTGAGGCCGAAGGCAAGACGCATAAAATCAGCCTGCCGTTGATCGGCGCTTATCAGGCGGCCAATGCCCTTGTTGCAGCAGGGTTGGTGATCGCAACGGGCGGCGATGTCTCGACAACATTGGGTAATTTAGCGCGGCTTCAGCCTGTGCGCGGGCGGTTGGAACGTGCGGTCATTACACAGTCTGGCGCCCCCGTTTACGTTGATTATGCGCATACGCCCGATGCCCTTGAAGCCGCGATTGAGGCGCTTCGTCCGCATTGCAAGGGCCGCCTTATCTTGGTGTTCGGCGCAGGCGGGGATCGAGATACAGGCAAGCGACCTGAAATGGGCGCCATCGCGGCTCTATTGGCCGATTATGTCATCGTCACCGACGATAATCCGCGCTCTGAAGATCCTGCCGCCATTCGCGCAGCCATATTGGCCGCTGCGCCGGGCGCGCGGGATATTGGCGGACGGCGCGAGGCGATTGCCGCCGCCATTTCGGAAGCCGGGCCAGACGATATTGTCCTGCTGGCGGGTAA
>RFSU01000032.1 GCA_009923795.1 Sphingomonadaceae bacterium | reverse complement strand
TCAGGCCCAAAGAGGGCGCCGGCGGCAATGCGGAACAAGAGCTGGTAGCCGATTTGGCCGGCAGCGCCGGTAACGGTGACGTGCTTGGGGGTGGTCATGTTCTCTCCTTGTGAGATTCATTCGTGGGCGTCACCGCCACGAATGGGGTGAATGCCTCAGAGGACACTTTAGTTCCCTGTGGGAACGGTTCTTTCGCGTGGTCAGCCGAAGAGCTGGGAGTGAATTTCCTGCGTGGCCGTTGAACGATTCAGTGTGTAGAAGTGGAGACCGGGGGCCCCACCATCAAGCAGTTCTCGGCAGAGTTCAGTAGCGGCACGAATACCTTCGGCCCGCACCGCAGGGCCACCGCCCTGCTCGTGAGCACGCTCGAGGCGCTCGATGAGCCAGATGGGCACGGCCGCGCCCATCTCGGCCATGCGGGCCACTCCACTCAAGGTGGTTACGGGCATGATGCCCGGCAGTACTGGCTTAGTAACGCCGAGTGAGCCCAATTCGTTGACTAGGCGCCGCCACTCTTCAAAATCAAAGAAGAACTGCGTGATGGCGCTGGTGGCCCCGGCATCCAGCTTCCGCTTGAGATTATCAAGGTCTGCCGCGGGTGATACGGCCTCGGGGTGCATTTCCGGATAGGCGGCAACCGAAATTTCAAACGGCGCAATATCGCGCAGACCCGCGACCAAATCCGCCGCAGACGCATAGCCATCTGGGTGCGGTGCAAAGGCATGCCCCATTTCGGGCGGATCCCCGCGCAACGCCACGATATGGCGTACGCCAGCCTCCCAATAATTCTGCGCAATCTCGGCAATTTCCGCCTTGCTCGCCGCAACACATGTCAAATGTGCAGCCGCCGGAATATTGGTTTGCGCCGCAATCCGCGCAACCATAGCGTGCGTGCGTTCGCGCGTGGACCCACCTGCGCCATACGTCACCGATACAAAGCGCGGGGCCAAGGGGGCGAGCGTATCAAATGTCTCCCAAAGCTGGGTCTCCATCCGCTCCGTCTTGGGCGGGAAAAATTCAAAGGACACCTGCGCATCACCCGCCAGATCAGCAAAGAGCGGCGTATCCAGCGCCCGACGGGCTTCTTCAAGATCTTGAAGTGAAACGGTCATGCCGAAACTATCCTTAAATTAGCCAGATCATTGCGCGTTCCAAGCCACAGCTTGACCGTGAGCTCGCGCCCTAACAGCTCCTCTGTTTGAACAAGCGTCATGCCAGCTGCGCCAAACCACTGCACAATCTGATCATCGGAAAAACCAAGGCGCGCATGCGCATCTTGCGTCCGGAGTTCCTCGTGCGCGTGCGGCGCAAAATCGACAATCAGCACCCGGCCTCCGGGCCTAACGACGCGCGCCAGTTCTGCAATCGCCGTTTCCGGGGCGGGGAGATAATGCAACACTTGATGCAGCACCAATGAGTCTACGCTGCCAGGGTCCAACGGCAAGGCCATGATGTCACCTTGGCGAAGTTCCCAGCCATCAAGGCCAGCGGATGTCAGCTTACCCCGTGCAACGCGCAGCATTTCTGGACTACGGTCAATGCCAATTGCGGTATCGGCCTGCTGCGCGAACAGTTCAACAATTCGGCCCGTGCCCGTGCCAATATCGACCAAAGTCCCAAGCTTGCCATCGCCCAAAAGGCGTCGCATTGCGGCCTCCACATCGGCTTCAGGCACATGGAGAGATCGCAAACTATCCCAATGATCGGCATGCGCGGCGAAATAACGCTCTGCCGCCGCCGCACGATCGGCGCGCACAGCCGCCAGACGCGCGGCATCCGCAATGCGCCAATGGTCATCACCCAAGGTAACGATCCAGCTGTCAATCGCCGAAAAAAGGGCTGCTGTTGTGGCCTTATCCCCGGGGGCAATGAACACCCAACTGCCTTCTTTCCGCCGTTCTGCAACACCTGCATCACACAGAATTTTGACATGCCGCGACACACGCGGCTGGCTTTGGGCCAGCACCTGTGCCAATTCGCCAACGGACAATTCCATCGTTCGCAGCAAATGCACGATGCGAAGGCGCGTCGGGTCCGCCAAGGCACGGAAAATATCCAACATTTGTGTCATATATAAGGACATAAAGAATTCTTTATATGCAGTCAATGAGTTGGCATCAAATTGTCGGCTGGCGGCCCCCTTCTCATCCAAGCCGAACTTCAGCGCCCACCGAATGGCAATTGCCTTCATCGCTGGGCGAGACTAACTCATGAACGTGCAGGGACATTTGCCCCAGCAACCGACATTTTCGGTCCCAGATGAAGAAAGGTCTTGTTATGACGAAGTTATTTGCCGCTGCTTTTGTTGCCGCTGCATCGCTTGGCCTTGCGGCGTGTGGCGAAAAGGCTGTTGAAGAGCCATCAAACGCTGAATTTGCCGTTAATGAGACGATGGATGATGTCGGCAACGAAATGCTGGAAGCCGTTCCAACACCTAATAGCACCGATACTGGCCAATTGTCGGACCGTGCAGTGGATGCCGCTGATGCAGCGAAGGATGCCGCCAACGTTGCTGCCGCCGCCGAGGCCGCTGCAAACCAGATGTAATCAGGCACCGCCGTCATGGAGACATCCATGATCGACAAGCTCAAACAAAAAGGGCCGGGAATTGCTCCCCGGCCCTTTTCTATTTCAGGTGGGTGAACCTTAGAAGTCCATACCGCCCATGCCACCGCCCGGCATTGCGGGCATTGCGGGCTTATCTTCCGGCAGTTCGGCAATCGCCGCTTCTGTCGTGATCAGCAGGCCAGAGACCGACGCTGCATCTTGCAATGCCGTCCGGACAACCTTGGTCGGATCAATGACGCCGGCCTTCACCAGATTTTCATAGGTGTCGGTGGCTGCGTTAAAGCCCTGGGTCTCGTCATTCTCACGAAGGAGGTTACCGGCAACCACGGCGCCATCATGGCCCGCATTGGCAGCGATCTGACGGATCGGCGATTCAATTGCCTTGCGGATGATGTCGATGCCACGGGTCTGGTCATCATTCACGCCCTTCAGGCCTTCCAGAGCCTTGGTGGCATAAAGCAGAGCCGTGCCGCCGCCGGGAACAATCCCTTCTTCCACAGCCGCGCGGGTAGCGTGCAGCGCGTCATCGACCCGGTCCTTACGCTCCTTCACTTCGACTTCGGTCGCGCCGCCAACCTTGATAACGGCAACGCCGCCAGCAAGCTTCGCGAGACGCTCTTGCAGCTTTTCACGATCATAATCGCTGGTCGTGATTTCAATCTGCTGACGAATGGCTTCGGTCCGTGCCTTGATCGAGTCGGCATCGCCTGCGCCATCAACGATGGTGGTGTTGTCCTTGTCGATGGTGACGCGCTTGGCCTGACCCAGCATGCCAACCGTCACGTTTTCCAGCTTTATGCCGAGGTCTTCGGAAATCATTTCGCCCTTTGTCAGGATCGCAATGTCTTCCAGCATCGCCTTACGACGATCACCAAAGCCAGGCGCCTTTACGGCCGCGACCTTCAGGCCACCGCGCAGCTTGTTGACCACGAGCGTTGCCAGAGCTTCGCCCTCAATATCTTCTGCGATGATGAGGAGCGGACGGCCCGACTGCACAACAGCTTCCAAAATCGGGAGCATGGCTTGCAGGTTCGACAGCTTCTTTTCATGGATCAGAATGAACGGATCGGTCAGCTCAACCTGCATCTTTTCCGGGTTGGTGATGAAGTAAGGCGACAGATAACCGCGGTCGAACTGCATGCCTTCAACGACATCGAGTTCAAATTCGAGGCCCTTGGCTTCTTCAACCGTGATGACGCCTTCTTTGCCAACCTTTTCCATGGCTTCGGCGATCTTTTCGCCGACTTCCTTGTCGCCATTGGCAGAGATGATGCCGACCTGAGCGATTTCAGCCGAGCCGGAAACGGGCTTGGAACGGGCCTTAAGGTCTTCGACAACCTTGGTCACCGCAAGGTCAATGCCGCGCTTCAGATCCATCGGGTTCATGCCAGCGGCAACCGACTTCATGCCTTCACGGACAATCGCCTGAGCAAGAACCGTTGCAGTCGTGGTGCCGTCGCCCGCTGCGTCATTTGCCTTGGAGGCAACTTCGCGCAGCATCTGGGCGCCCATATTTTCGAACTTGTCCTTCAGTTCGATTTCCTTGGCGACCGAAACACCGTCCTTGGTGATGCGGGGTGCGCCAAAGCTTTTGTCGATCACGACATTACGGCCCTTGGGACCAAGCGTGACCTTCACCGCATCGGCGAGGATGTCGACACCGCGAAGAATGCGCTCGCGCGCATCGCGGCTAAATTTTACTTCTTTTGCAGCCATGTGGATGCTCCTTTTCTCAAATCAGTCTTGAAGCGGCTGGATCAGCCGATGATGCCGAGGATGTCGGATTCCTTCATGATCAACAGGTCTTCCCCGTCGACCTTGACTTCGGTGCCCGACCATTTGCCGAACAAAATGCGGTCACCCGCCTTCACGTCGAGCGGCGTCACCTTGCCATCTTCGGCCTTGGAACCAGCACCCGCAGAGACGACTTCGCCTTCTTGCGGCTTTTCCTTAGCGCTGTCGGGGATGATGATGCCGCCAGCTGTCTTTTCATCAGCTTCGATGCGGCGAACAAGCACGCGATCGTGCAACGGACGAAATGCCATGTGTATGACCCTCTTTCGAAGTGTGAATGTGGATTAGCACTCACATAACACGAGTGCTAACGAGACGGCATATGGGTAGCGGGGTGGCGAGCGTCAAGGATTCGGGGTGGAGAAATTTTCAGCTCAATTGGGTGCGGCGCATCCATCGCCAGAGCATGAGCAAGCTCACCACGGCAAGCCCCGTCGCAAGGCCGATCCAAACACCAACCCCCTGCAATCCAAAGTAAAAAGCGAGAATGGCTCCGACCCCAATCCCAATTCCCCAATAGCCAAAGAGCGCGAAATACATGGGAACCCGCGTGTCATGCAGACCGCGCAACATGGCCGCGCCCATGACCTGCGCGCCATCCACCACCTGAAACACGGCGGCAACCAATAAGAAGCTGACGGCCAACGCAATCACCTCTCCACTGCCCGGCCTATTCGGGTCAATGAACAGCTCAATCATCGCGGACGGGAAGGCCCACATCGCGAGCGCCGTCAAACTCATAAAGCCGACGCCCAGCGCAAAGCCCGCCCAGCCGGCATGGCGGATCAGGACGTCATCCTTGCGCCCATAGCCAATGCCCACGCGCACGGTCGTCGCCTGAGCAAGGCCCAAGGGAACCATGAAGGTGATTGACGCTATCTGAAGCGCAATAGCGTGCGCTGCGACAGAGGCGGTGCTGATCAGCCCCATGAGGAAGATTGCCGCACTGAAAACGGACGCCTCAAAGCCCATCGTCATGCCGATTGGTAGACCAAGGCGCACCATGGTCCGATAGCGGGGCCAATCTGCCCGCCAAAAGCGACCGAACAGGCGATAACGCCTGAAATCCTTATGCCACAGCAAAATGGCGGCCATGATGAGGAACATCAGCACATTGACCAGGCTGCTTCCCAACCCTGCCCCGACAAGGCCAAGCGCGGGCAGGCCAAATCCGCCAAGGATAAGCCCATAATTTAGCACCGCATTGGCGATCACCCCCAGCAATGTGACGATTAGCGCCCAAATTGTGCGGTTTCGCGCCGACAGGAAGGACCGCAAGACAACCATGCCCAAAAAGGGCAGCATACCCCACATCAAGGTATGCACCATCGAAGCAGCACCACGCGCGAGATCTGGCTGCTGGCCTAGAGCGCGAAAAATCTGTTCAGAAAAAGACAGGGCGATCCAGACGGGAATACAAAAGCTGACCGCAAGCCAAAGCCCCTGCCGAACTGTCCGCCGCACATCGCGCACGGAATGCGGGTTGCGCCCAATTTCTGAGGCAATCATCGGCGCCGTCGCCACCATCAACCCCATGCCGAACAGCGATAGGGACATCACCAGATTAACGGCCAATGCTCCGGCGGCCAAAGCCTCTGGCCCTATTTTGCCCAGGAGATAGACGTCTGTGGCGTGGATCAAGGCACCCGACAGGTTGGACAGGATCAACGGCCAGGCCAGAAACAGGGTTGCCCGCACCTCGCCAGCCCAACTGGCGCGATCTGCGACCTGTCCCCCATCCTGTTTCGCTTGAACCGTCATCTATGCGCACCTTGCCCGCTGGCGGCATCGCCAGATCGGACGGCGGCTTATACCAATGTTCGCTCGATGAACCAGTAACTCGCAAGGCTACCGATGAAATAAGCCATAGCGAGCGTGATTGGCCGTGCGGCAGGCATCCAGAAACGGCGGATCAGGGCCAATATGCCAAGCGCGAGCGCAACAATAAACACCTGCCCGGCCTCGACGCCCAAGTTGAAGGTAAGCAGCGCCATGGGGACTTCCCCTTCGGGAAGGCCAATTTCCTTCAAGGCCCCGGCAAAGCCAAAGCCATGCAAAAGCCCGAACGAAAAAGCGACCAGCCAAGGCGCACGTTGTGAAAAGCGCAACTCCCCCGGCCGCGATTTCACAATCTCAACCGCCAGAAAGACGATCGACAGGGCGATGACGCTTTCCACGGGCTTTTGCGGCAAGCCCAGAAACCCCAAGGTCGTTCCAACCAAGGTGATCGAATGCGCAACCGTAAAGGCCGTGACTGCGCCAAGGATGCTGCGCCATCCCGTCAGCAGG
This sequence comes from Sphingomonadaceae bacterium, assembly GCA_009923795.1. Classification (GTDB taxonomy): domain Bacteria; phylum Pseudomonadota; class Alphaproteobacteria; order Sphingomonadales; family Sphingomonadaceae; genus Aquisediminimonas. The sequence goes on along the minus strand of RFSU01000032.1, from coordinate 8,140 downwards.
AATACGAGGGCTAGGACGAAGAAGAGGTGATCAAACCCCAGCAGGATATGCTCCACCCCAATCACAAAATAAGCGCGGGCAACATCCCAGCGACTGGCCTTTTCCAAGACTTGGAAACTTGTCTGTTGCGGCGTCAACCGGCCTGTTTGGACCGCTGCATCAAGGGGAGCCACCCGCACCAATGCATCTGCAATCGTGTTATCAAGGCCGTTGATCTTGATCTCTTTTCCGCCAAGCGGCTGGGCGCAGCGCATGGGCCAGATCACTTTTAGGGCAACATCATCCACCGTTCGTTGCGGCGTGCCGACGCTGCATCCCTCCGGCACAACCGGCGTGGCGCGGCTGGCCAGCCCGGACCGCAAGGGTCCTTTCCAAGTCATGCGCCACTGCTGTGGAGCAACTTCTGTTAGATCGAGATAGCCCGGCCGCAATTCATCCGCACGCACCGGAGGTGCCACGCAGAGGAGGAGCAGGCAAAGCAGCGCCCGGAGCATTATGGCTTTTCGATCCGCGCAATATAGGCGTCGAGCAATGTCTGATAGGCTTTGTCCTGCCGTTCAGAGAGCGTGGCGGCCCGCCAATCATTTTCCACGCGGCTCCGCACGGACTCAAAGGACGGTTTTTGTCCCGGCTCAATCGCCGAAATACGGACAATATGGCTGCCAAAGCCCGATGAAACTGGCCCCGTCCATTGCCCAGACTTTCCAGCGAGCAAGGCATCGGCAAAATCATCGCCAAATGTTCTCGCAATATCGGCGCGAGACGCCCGACTCAAAGAAACTGGCAAAGAAATGGGTTGGCCAAGACCTTGGGCGGATGCGCCCTTATTCAATCGGGCGATGACGTCTGCAGCTTGCACATCTTGCGGCATGCCGAGAAAAATCTGTTCAAAACTGACGCGCGCGTCCGCTGCATAGCGCGGCGCGTTGCGCTCAAACCAGTTTTGAAGGTCCGCGTCAGAAGGTGTTGCACTTTCCACCGCAGCGGCGGCCAGAAACTCCATCTTCGACCGCAAGCGCCGCCGAATGATGACATCATCCTGATCCAGCCCCATGCGCAGGGCTTCCCGATAATAGATTTCTTCTTTGATATAGTCCCGGATGAGCTGATCAATTTCTGCCGGATTGGGTGCGCGCTGCCATGTTTGCTCAAATTGGCGCGTCAGCCAGGTGACCCGACTCTCATCAATTGCGATGGTGCGATCCGCAGGGTCAACAGCGACACCTCGCCAGCTTGCAAAGGCGAAAACGAACAGCCCTGCCATCAAAAAATGCACGAGCGGCTCGCGCGCGATTCGCCTGAGGCGCTCTCCCATCATCATGGGAAGACTATTAACGCGCCAACATCATTAATCCAGTGGGAAGCAGGGTCGCACCGACAGTCCGCCGGGCGACCCTGTCTAAATCATGCAGTCACGCTGGTCAGAGCAAAACGCCGACGACGCATCGCAGCCCCTGTCAGGCCAAAGCCCGCAAGCATCATGCCCCACGCAGCTGGTTCAGGAATGCCCGACGGCACGGACACCAGACCTGTGGAGTAAACCCTGCTGCCCAAAAGCGGACCCGTCGACTTAACCGTGACGGCCCCAAAACCATCTTGGGCAATACCACTCAACACAGACACGGCGTTCAGACCTGAAAAGGACGTGTTCGACAAGTTAAGCAACGATGCGCCGGTGTAAGTGAACCGCAAATTGGCGATCGTTGGATCATCGGTAAAGTCAGGATTGGATGGCAATCCGGCACTCACCAACTCAGAAGACGCCGCAAGATCGGGATAGGGTGACGAAACGCTGCCCGGCACATAGCCCAAAAAGTCAAAAATGACGAAAGTAGAGCCATTCTGCACGCCTTCTCCTAAGGAGAAATTCGCTTCATAGCTATATTGCCAATCACCTGACGTCGACGTGGGAGCGCCTGTTAGAAAAACAACGACTGCTGATGCAGGTGCTGCAGCGAACAGAGATCCAGCGAGCATGAGTGAAGACAAAAGACGATGTGATAGCTTTTTCATTGCGGTTTCTCCGTGAAAAGGGAACCCAGTGAAAAGGCACAAAAGGAGGAGTTGTTCCGGCTTTCCGGCGCAACGCCAAAGCAGGTTAACAAAAAGTAAGGAAATAATGCATCGGAGGCTGAATGAGCCAAGCTCCTGCAAATTGGCGCGCAATGTGCTTGCAGGAAATGGTGACCCCTACGGGAATCGAACCCGTGTTTCAGCCGTGAAAGGGCCGCGTCCTAACCGCTAGACGAAGGGGCCATCTGTGATGGAGCCGCGCCATTAGGCATTCAAAGGGCAGGCGTCAACACCTCAATCGCTCCAACTGGCATCATCAATGTGCAGTTCCGCAGATGCACGGCCCGACCAATCATCAACCTTCACGCGCCCCGCCAGCCATAGCCGCTTATCGCGCCCGCTATGGAGCAGTGCTTGGCCCAGCTCTGTTTCGGCCTGCCGAAAGGCAACGGCCTTGATGGAGCGGCCGTCATCGCCCGCCATGATCACGCGGACATGATCCTTGCCCACCACATCTGCCTTGATGATCCGCATGGGCCCTGCCGCAATACGCGGCGCGGGCCAGCCCATGCCATAGGGCCCGCCTTGCTCCAACGCGTCTGCCAGCATCGGCGTGATGCCCCCCGGGGCAATAACAGCATCCAAGAGCAGCGCCCGGTTCTCGCTTGCCCGCGCCACATCGTTTGACAGCCGGGCATCAAGAAACTCGGCCAGCGCCTCAATCTTTTCGGCCGAAACGGTGAGCCCCGCCGCCATTGCATGGCCGCCACCCGCGTCAAGCAGGCCCATATCCTTTGCCGCAAGAATAGCCGCACCAAGATCAACACCCGCAATGGAACGGCCCGATCCCTTGCCCGTGCCATGTTCATCAACGGCCACAACAAGCGCTGGGCGACCCAGCTTTTCCTTTAGTCGACCCGCGACAATGCCAATCACACCGGGATGCCACCCCTCTCCCGACACCAACACGACGGCCCGATTGCCTTGCCGCGCGACCAGCGCATCGGCCTCCTCTTGAACGGCCGCCTCAATGGCGCGCCGCTCTCCATTCAGGCGATCCAGCTCTTCAGCAATGACCCGCGCCTCTTCGGCGTCGCTGGTCGTCAACAGGCGCACGCCCAGATCCGACTTTCCAACGCGCCCGCCCGCATTGATGCGCGGGCCAAGCGCAAAGCCAAGGTCTGAACAAATCGGCGCGCGCGTCAATCGAGAGGCTGTGATCAAGGCATTCAGGCCGATATTGCGCCTGCCCGCCATGATCTTCAGCCCCTGCGCCACAAAGGCCCGGTTAAGGCCCTTGAGCTGCGCCACATCCGCGACAGTGCCCAAGGCCACAATATCCAGCAGGTCGAGCAGCTTTGGTTCTTCACGCGAGGTGAAATAGCACCGGCCCCGCAAGGTTCGGATCAGTGCAGCCCCCAACAGCCAAGCAACCCCAACAGCGGCAAGATGGCCGTGTGCCGCCGCGCCTTCCGCTTCATCCAGACGGTTGGGATTGACGATCGAATGCGCAACAGGAAGCTCAGTCGCGCATTTATGATGATCAACAACAATGACATCGAGGCCCGCTTCATGCGCCATAGACAGCGCCTCAAAGGCCTGCGCCCCGCAATCGACGGTAACGACAAGGCTTGCTCCGCTTTCCCGCAGGCTGACCAGCGCATCGCCAGATGGGCCATAGCCTTCCAGCAGACGGTCTGGGATGTAATAGCCCGCCTCTAGGCCCAATGAGCCTAAAAGCCGGATGAGCAACGCGGCAGAGGTCGCCCCATCCACATCATAATCGCCAAAAATCGTGACTTGCTCTCCTGCCACAACCGCATCAGCAAGCCGTTCCGCGGCCCTATCCATATCCTGAAAAATAGATGGGTCTGGCATGAAGGATCGAATGGTCGGGTTGCGATGCGCCTCCAGTTCTTCCGGCGGGCAGCCGCGCGCGAGGAGAAGCTGCGTGACGAGATCATCTGTCTCACCGCCCGCGCCGCGCCAGCGCCATGCCTGTCCGGTGATGGATCGTTCAAAAGCGCGGGGTAAACTCATCCGCAATCAATAGCGGCCAAAGGGTCTGCGCGGCAAGATGCCTATCGCGGTGGCGGCTCACCCTCACGCGCACCGGGCTGAACCGTCACGCCATCCCGATTGATGTTCACATCCAGATTTGACCCGCCAACACCGGTTTGCAGGCGGATAGAAGGATCATCCCCCAGTTGAATATCTGCATCCTGAATGTCGACTGGCGGCAGCGCATTGATCAGATCATTGCCAAGTAGGTCTTCTGGCAGCGGAACCTCTTCCGGCTCTTGGGCGGGCATCGCCCCGGCAATTGCCTCGCCCATAAACTCGCGCCAGATTTGTGCAGGCAATCCGCCGCCATGGATGCCGCCCAACGGCTTATTGTCATCCCGGCCAATCCAAACGCCAACGACCAGATCCCCGGCAAAACCAATGAACAGCGCATCTCGGCTGTCCTGCGACGTCCCCGTCTTCCCATAGGCTGGAATGGCGAGCCCGGCGGCACGGCCCGTTCCTTGAATCACGGTCGAGCGGAGCAACTCAAGCATCTGCTTATGTGTCTTTGCGCCCAGGCTCCGCTTCGGGCTGATCAACCGATCGAGCAATCCGGGATCAGATGTCGGCAAAGCATGGGGGTCCACCGGATATTGATCTGCGGCAATCGCGGCATAGGCCGATGTCAGTTCCAGCAAGGTGACGCCCGATGTGCCGAGCGCAAGGCTTGGATCCACCGACAAGGCACTCTTGATACCCAAATCCCGCGCCGCTTGAATAACCGCCTTGTCCCCCAGACGCTTATACAAACGAACCGCTGCGACATTGCTGGACCGCGCAAAAGCCCGCTTAAGCGAGATTGTGCCGCGATAGCTGCTGCCGGAGTTTTTGGGGCGATAGCCACCTTCGGTGATCTGCGTATCTTCGATCATCGTCTCCGGCGTCATCCCTGCCCGCATAGCGGCGAGATAGACAAACAGCTTAAAGGTCGATCCCGGCTGACGACGCGCCTGCGTGGCGCGGTTAAAGGGAGAATCCTTGTAACTCTTGCCACCCACCATGGCGACGACTTCACCATTGGGCCGCATCGCAACGAGGGCGATTTGCGCTGGCCCCAAAGGCGCGCGTTCAACCACACGCCGGGCTATACGCTGCAACCGTGCATCCAATGTCGTTTTGATTTCCCCCGCGCCATAGGCATCTTCAAGCTGCGCCCGCGCCTGTGGCAATGCCCAGTCGGCAAAGTAAGTACCAGATGGGGGGCCATTATCGACCCGCACATTCAGACGCGCCGGGCGCGCTGCATTTGCTTGTGCTCGCGTAATAAACCCAGCGTCGGCCATCGCGGCCAGCACCATCTGCGCCCGTGCCTTGGCGCCTTGCGGATTACGGGTCGGTGCCAGACGAGAGGGGGCTTGAACCAGCCCAGCCAGCAATGCGGCCTCTGACAAGCTGAGCTGCTCTGGCGATTTGCTGAAATAATGCATCGACGCTGCGCTCAGGCCATAGGCATTGTCACCAAAATAGACGTTCGACAAATAGCGCTCGAGAATTTCATCCTTGGTGAGCCAAGCTTCCAGCCAAAAGGCGATCAGCATCTCGCGTGCTTTGCGAACCAAGCTGCGCTCGGGCGTCAAGAATGTGATTTTGGCCAATTGCTGCGTAATTGTGCTGCCGCCTTGCGTGCCCCCATCGCCCAGATTGTTGACCATGGCGCGGGCAAGGCCACGGGGATCGATGCCCCAATGGCTCTCAAACCGCCGATCCTCAATCGCGATAAAAGCCTGCTTCACATGCGCGGGCAAATCTGCGGATTTAACTGGATCCCCGATATTCGCGCCATTGCGGGCAATGGGCTCCCCATTGGAGGCAAGTAGGGTCAGTTGCGGTGGCGCAAGGGGCTGAAGCGATTTGGAGAGCGGGGCCGTCAGCGCAAGATAGGCAAAGAGAAGGATTGCCAGAGCAAAGCCCGCCCAAAGGCTACGCTTGATCCAAAGCCTGCGCCTTGGCCATCGCGACGCCGCGTTGGCCGCGGCATCGGCATCATCCCAATCCTCTTGGCCATCCTGACCCTGTGCAGCAACCACGCGGCTCAGCTTGCCTTGCGATGTTCACCGCGCACCCAGCGCACAGTGCCTGAACTGGCCCGCATGACAACGCTTTCGGTCGTCATCTTGCCATTGGGTAGCCGCTTCACACCGTCCAGAAGCGAGCCATCGGTCACGCCGGTGGCCGCGAAAATACAATCGCCCTTGGCCAGCTCCTTCAGATCATAAATATAATCGAGGTCGGTAATGCCCCATTTGCGGGCACGAGACCTCTCATCATCGTTGCGGAACAACAAGCGTCCTTTGAATTGCCCCCCCACGCAACGCAGGGCAGCCGCCGCCAAAACACCTTCAGGCGCGCCGCCAGACCCCATATACATATCGATTGTCGTTTCTGGATTGGTGACGGCGATGACGCCTGCCACATCCCCATCTGGGATCAGCATGATGCCACAGCCAATGCCGCGCAATTCCGCGATCAGTTTTTCATGCCGGGGGCGGTCGAGCACGCACACGATGATATCTGCGGGCGTCACACCTTTGGCGCGCGCAACTGCCTCAACATTCTCGGTCGGCGTCTTGGCAAGATCGATGATGCCATCGGGATAACCAGGGCCAACGGCTAGCTTGTCCATATACACATCCGGCGCATTCAAGAGATTGCCCTCTTCCGCAACCGCCAGCACGGCCAGCGCATTGGGGCCAGCCTTTGCCGTAATGGTCGTGCCTTCCAGCGGGTCGAGCGCAATGTCGATCTTCGGGCCAGAGCCAATGGCCGAACCAACCTTCTCACCAATGAACAGCATCGGGGCTTCGTCGCGTTCCCCTTCGCCAATGACGACAGTGCCGTCCATCTCCAGCTCATTCAGGGCGGCCCGCATGGCCTCCACAGCTGCAGCATCCGCTGCCTTCTCGTCCCCACGTCCCACAAGTGTCGATGCAGCAATTGCTGCCGCCTCGGTCACACGGACCATTTCGAGAACCAAAACGCGATCAAGAACTTTTCTGGGATTCATCATGAGACACATATCCTGTCTATTTTCTATGCGAGCGCCCTAAGGCAGCAATGTGATGATGTCGAGACACGCGGCTTGGAACTGCACAGGTTCTAACAATCGATTAAACGTCAATAATGAGCATGACCATCGGCGGGGCCTGAAGACTGTCTGACCCGTTGAGCAGCGCTAGAGCTTGCGCCACATTGGCCTCGCTGCATTGATGCGTCACCAATGCGACAACGGCCGCGCCTTCCGCGGTCACACCCCGCTGGCTGAGCGATTCAATCGAGACACCGCCATCGCGCATCGCCGCTGTGATTTCCGCCAGCACGCCGGGCCGATCCGCAACAATGAAGCGCAAATAGCTCTTCCCCACGCGCGCGCCAGAAGGCGCACGTGCCGATCGGGCAAGGCTCGCCACGGGCATAGCAAAAGCAGGGCCCGTTTCCCCACGCGCAATATCGATCAAATCGGCAACCACGGCAGAGGCCGTTGGCCCCTCCCCAGCGCCGCGACCTTGCAAAAAAAGGCGACCAACAAAATTCCCCTCCACAACCACAGCATTTAACGATCCGGTGACATGCGCCAGAGGATGCGCCAGAGGCACGAGACAGGGTTGAACGCGCTGGAACAGACCGGCATCATTGGCCTCAGCCATCCCAACCAGACGAATGCGATGGCCCAGCGCCTGCGCCTCCACAATATCGGCGGCAATGACGTGCCGAATGCCACACACATCCACGCCGTCAAAATCAATTGCCGTGCCAAAGGCAAGGCTCGCAAGAATGGACAGCTTATGCGCTGCATCCACGCCATCAATGTCAAAGCTGGGGTCTGACTCTGCATATCCCAGCGCCTGCGCTTCGGAGAGGACATCGGCGAAATCGCGGCCCGCGCTCTCCATCGTCGACAAGATATAGTTGCAGGTGCCGTTCAGGATGCCAAACACCCCAGAAATTTCGTTGGCCGCCGCCCCTTCCTGCAGGCCCTTAATGACGGGAATACCCCCGGCGACAGCGGCCTCATATTTCAGTGCAACATTGGCGCGCTCGGCGGCTTCCGCAAGTTCCAAGC
>RFSU01000310.1 GCA_009923795.1 Sphingomonadaceae bacterium | reverse complement strand
CCGTCGGTTTAGCCGTCTTGTCGGAGCCCGTGATTAAATTGCTTTTTGAGATGGGGCGTTTCACCGCGGCGGACTGTACGAAGACCCGCAACGTCTTGGTGTTGTTTGCCCTTGCGATGCCGTTTTATGCCATGATTTCTCTGGTCACGCGGGCGCTCAATGTCATCGGCAATACCCAGGCGACCTTTCGCGCCGCCGTTCAGGCTGCGGTCATTAACATCGTTGGTTCAATTTTAGCTATTGCCTGCGGCTATGGTATCGAAGGTTTGGCCGTGGCCAATGCCATCTCTACAGTTTGGCAATATGGAGTACTGAGGAAAATGTTGGCCAAGTCAGCGCCCGCCTTTTTGACCGAAAGCCTACGCCGTCCGTGCGCCCAGGTACTCACCGGATCATTATTGATGGGGCTTGTCGCGTACCATTCTTATCGGTGGATAATCGATTTGCCGATTGCCACGCAGCTTAATGGCAAGTTAGCCCTTTTTCTGGCGATGTTATTGTCAGCCATCCTTTCCGCCACGATCTACGCCATCTTCCTGGACTGGCTCAAGTATCCCGAGCGCGATATGGTTCGGACCTTTGTCAATAAATTGATTCGACCAACCGGATACCAATTCAAGGTTTGATCTTAAGCGCCTGTAAAGTTTGCGGACGGTAACGGCGCACTAAGGCTTCCAAGGTGGCAATGGTTTCAGGGTCAGCGATACCATCGACTTTCGTTGCGCGAAAATGGCGTTGAAAAGCTTCGACGGCTAATTTCAAGCCGGCCTCACCGGGTTCGATGCGATAACCATAGGCTGCAAGTAGTTTACGAACGTCTTCCGCTTTAATCTTAACGGGGGTCAGTAGGTATTGAGCGACTTCGTCTCGCAGCGGCCAGGCACCGACGCCCAGAGAGGCTAACTTGGCCCAAGGAAATAAGATGCCGGGATCGATCTTACGGCCAACGGCGATGTCCGAATGTCCCAGCACCTCAGTAGGTTTGATCTGATGCCGGCGAATGATGTCGGCGCATAGGGTGAAGAGAACTTCCGTTTGCGCAGCTGAGTATGCATGAACGTTACCGTCCAAGTTGATAATCTCGATGCCGATCGAGTGTTGGTTCATGCCCTCAAGATTACTCCAGCCGCTTTTGCCCGCATGAAAGGCGGACTTCGATTCGGGGACTAACTGAATGACGCGCGGACGGGGTTCGTCTGTGACGATGTAGTGAACACCCACCCGATGGGTCTCCTTGTGTCCCTGCAGTACATCAAGGGAGGCGGGTAGGGGGGATGCCGTATAATGTAGGATGAGCGCGGTCACTTTCCCTTTACGAGGCTCTGATCCAGCGGAAGATGGACCCTGCTC
>RFSU01000309.1 GCA_009923795.1 Sphingomonadaceae bacterium | reverse complement strand
CATGGATATGCAGGATGGCCGGGCGGTTTCGCCGCCTTGACTCTGGATTATAGACGTAAAGCGGCACATCCGGGGCGCGATCGCGTCCTGTGGTTGTCAAAATCTCTGGCAACATCGCTGGGACAAAACCGGGCACATACCGGTCCGCCATCGCCTGCCGAATCGCGGGCAGCGTTTCGCGTGTGAAATCCGGCATGGGGAGCATTTCGATGAGCGGGCAGATTTCCGGGTCGACCAAGTGGAATGTTGTCATCTTAAATTTCTCCAGACATGATCAATCCATTACCAGCACGATGCGGCCGGCGCTTTGCCCTGCTGCTGCTGCGTTCATTGCTTCTGCAAAATCTTCCAGTGGAAAAATATGGGCAATAGCGGGTTTGAGGATGCCCCGTGCTGCGAGGGCAAAGATTGTATCGCGGTTTGCTTCGCTGCGCTCCGGTTCAAAAATGCCAAATTGCCGGATATCAACCCCGATCAAGCTTGCCCCTTTAAGCAGCGGCAGGTTGGTGCGCAGCGCAGCGATGCCTGCCGGAAAGCCAATGATCAAATGCCGCCCACCCCATGCCAGCGAACGAAAGGCAGGTTCGGTCATTGTGCCACCAACCAGATCGAACACGACATCAACCGGCTTGTTACCATTGGTGGCCTTGACCTTATCGCGCCAATCCTCGGCCCGACCGTCAATCGCGCTGTCTGCGCCCGAAGCCAAGGTCAGCGCGCGCTTTTCCGCGTTGGAGGCGAGGGCAATGACGAGGGCGCCGAGATGCTTGCCAATCTGCACGGCGGCGAGGCCAGTCGCACCCGCCGCGCCAAGGACAAGTAAAGTCTCCCCCGCCTTGAGTTGTCCTCGATCAACAAGCGCGTGCCAAGCGGTTGCATAGCTGACCGGGAAGACGGCAGCGGAGATCAGCTCCATCCCATCGGGAACAAGGCGCAGGGCACGCTGAGGCAGGACGACCTCATCCGCGAACAATCCGCCCCATGCGCTAAATACCACTCGGTCACCCACCGCAAAGCCCGTCACATCCCCGCCCACTTCGGCAACAATGCCAGCACCTTCTGATCCCGGAATGAATGGCAAGGGCGGCTTGACCTGATACTCTCCCCTGGCGGTCAGCACATCGACAAAGCTGATCCCGGCTGCCTTGATCGCAATGCGAACTTGCCCGGTCTCAAGCGGTTTTGATGGCGCTTCGACCAGCGCATAGGCTTCGGGCGGTCCAAAGCTATCAGAGGAAACGGCGCGGGGCATGGCCCTATCGCTGACCACCATCGACACGCAGCAATGCGCCGGTGGTATAGGATGAGGCGGGACTGGCCATCATCAACGCTGCCGTCACAATCTCGGGCGGATGGCCGGGACGACCAATCGCGACCGG
>RFSU01000308.1 GCA_009923795.1 Sphingomonadaceae bacterium | reverse complement strand
GGCGTCATCAAAGGCTCCGGCATGATTGCGCCTGATATGGCGACGATGCTCGGCTATATCTTTACCGATGCAGCGATTGCGCCCGGCTTGCTGCAAGAGATGCTATCGGCTGCCAATAAGGCCAGCTTTTCCTGCATTACCGTGGATAGCGACACCTCCACATCCGACACGGTTCTGGCCTTTGCCACCGGCAAGGCTGGCAATGCGCCGCTGGCTAAAATGGACGATGCGGGGGCCGATGCCTTTCAGGCAGCCCTTGCCGATCTGTGCCGTCAACTCGCCCATCTCGTCGTCCGCGATGGAGAGGGGGCGAGCAAGTTTATTGAGATCAGCGTCGACGGCGCGGTTTCAGACGCGAGCGCCCATCGCATTGCGATGAGCATTGCCAATTCCCCCCTCGTCAAAACAGCCATTGCGGGCGAAGACGCCAATTGGGGCCGGGTCGTGATGGCGGTTGGCAAAGCGGGCGAACCGGCGGAGCGTGATCTTCTCGCCATCCGATTTGGCACGACCCAAGTCGCCGAAGCCGGGCTTCCGGTGGAGGGCTATGACGAAACGCCTGTTGCCGCGCATCTGAAGGGCGAGGACATCAGCATTGGGGTCACTCTGGGTCTGGGCAATGGCCGCGCCACCGTTTGGACATGCGACCTGACCCATGGCTATATCAGCATCAACGCCGATTACCGGAGCTAACGTCTTTCCAAGCCCGGCCCGTGCCCTTCATTCTCTTGCCTTAGGCCAAGCTCATTCTGCGAGATAAGCGGCAAGCCCCACAGTTGCGGCCCCTCCCGCCAACGGGAGGGGCGATGTCACCTTAGATTTCGGATTCAATCCAGCCCTTGAGCGCGGATTTCGGCGCTGCACCCACCTTGGTTGCGGCAGGCTGGCCATCCTTGAACAGGATCATCGTCGGAATGCCGCGCACGCCATATTTGGCCGGGGCATCGGGATTGTCATCGATATTAATCTTCGTGATCGTGACCTTGCCGGCCAGTTCGTCAGAGATTTCCTCAAGGCTCGGGCCGATCATTTTGCACGGGCCGCACCATTCCGCCCAGAAGTCGACAAGAACGGGGCCGCTGGCATTCAAAACGTCATCGGCAAAGCTGGTATCGGTGATTGCCTTGGTGGGCATGAGTCGAATCTCCTTGTTTCTATTTGCAATTTAGGGGGTGGCAGCGCCAATCTCAACCGCGCGGGTGCGAAGAAAATCTATACCCCGGCGCTACCTGGCCTCCAATCGGCCAAATCATCGGGGGAGAGCGAAATCATCTTTGGCCCCGCCCAGAAGGAAAAGCCCAGCCGAAGCAAAGACAAAGCCAGCGATGCGCCAGACATATGGGACGCAGCTTTGCCGGAATGGGCCATAAATCCGGCGGC
>RFSU01000307.1 GCA_009923795.1 Sphingomonadaceae bacterium | reverse complement strand
GCTTCCGTCAAGATGATTGGTGAAACCGTTTCGGAACCCTTCGTCGAAATGACCGCACAGATGTGCGCACAATTTGGCCGTCCCCTCCGGCGCGACGCCACCGGGCGATGGGTATGCGATCACAGCGGTCCTTACCAGGCCCCACAGCCGAGCTATGCCATCGAACCTGATGCTACGGCGGCAAGTTACTTCATCGCCCTCCCGGCCGTGACGGGACCTCGCGCGAGCGTGCGCATCCACGGCTATGCGGAAGGCGGACTTCAGGGAGATACGGCCTTCGCCAAGGTCGCAGCGGCCTGCGGGGCCGTCTTACGGCCCGCTCACGGAACATTGGTAACCCAGAGCTGGGCGGGCATCCAAGGGGGAGATTTTGATTTCAATGCTTTCTCGGATACTTTTTTGACGCTGGCGGTGCTGGCGACCCTGGCGACCCAACCGATAAAAATCCGCGGCATTGCCCATACCCGCAAACAAGAAACCGACCGCGTTCTGGCCATGGCTACCGAATTAGAACGCCTTGGTATTCGCGTCGTGCCATCAGCGGCTGAACTTAAAGCGGATCCAGAGCTGGCGGCGCTGACGATTTATCCAGACCGCGCCGCTTTGCGCCGGACCGCCGCCGCCGGCCCAATTTTAATTCATACCTACGAAGATCATCGCATGGCCATGAGCTTCGGGATTTTGGGCTCATACGATCTCTTTGGAGATGGTCGCCCTTGGATCGCGATTGCCGACCCCTCCTGCACAGGAAAGACCTTTCCAAATTTCTTTACCGCTCTCGAGGCCTTGCGCACGAATTTTGTGCGTGTCTCCGTCGATGGAGGAGCTGCCTCGGGTAAATCAAGCACCAGTCGCGTGCTGGCGCATGCCGTGGGCCTGTTGCACGTTGATACGGGCTCACATTACCGAAGCCTCACCCGGGCGCTGGTCGATGCCGGCGCAGACTTAGCGGACGTGGCCTCCATAAGTAGCGCCTTACGCGGCCTTAAGATTGGCTCCCGAATCATCCCACACCAAGGCGCTCAATCTTCGCGCCTAACGCTCGGTGGTCAACTACCTGAAGACACTACTTTACGAACTCCTGAAATCAATGCCGCAGTTTCTAAAGTCGCGGCGCTGCCGGTCGTCCGCCAATTCCTTTTGGAATACCAACGCAGCCAAGTAAAACTGGCGCAGGACCACGGCTTTGCCGGAATCGTGATGGAGGGCCGTGATATCGGTTCCATCGTCTTACCTGATGCGGAAGTTCGGATCTTCCTGGAAGCCGATGCCGAAGCGCGCAACTTACGGCGTGCCGCCGAAGGCCAAGCCGACGCCGTGGCGCAACGCGATTACTTGGACTCTACCCGGAAGGCCGCACCGTTGGTTTGTCCGAATGGC
>RFSU01000306.1 GCA_009923795.1 Sphingomonadaceae bacterium | reverse complement strand
GTATAGCCAATCCCGCCATGCGCCGCGATCGCCGCGCGGGTGGTGCGGACATAGACGTCGCAGAGGTGCGCCTTGGCCATGGCGGCGGCCCGCTCTGCTTCGGGTAGGTCGGCATCATGGGCATAGGCTGCGTACCAGACCTGCGCGCGGGCGGGTTCAACGTCGAGCGCCATATGGGCGAGCTGGTGTTTGAGGCCCTGAAACTGGCCAATGGGCTGGCCGAACTGTTCGCGCTCCTTGGCATAGGCGACCGACATGTCAGTGCATTTCTGCGCGCCGCCAAGCGAGTCAGCGGCTATGAGGACGAGGGCCGCATCATGGATTTTGCCGACCATCGGATCGCCGGCGGGAAACAGCTCATGCGTTTTTGCGCTGTTGAAGCTGACTCTTGAAACAGGACGAGTACGGTCAGCGGCTTTGACTGCTTCGATGGTGACGCCTTCGCCCGCGTCGATCAGCAGCAACGCACCGTCACGCCTGCCCGCCAGAAACAGATGGGCCGCCTTTGCGCTCTGAACATAGGGGCTGTCGCCCAGAGCGAGCGTGGCAATGGTTGTTCCCGCCTCTAGGCTCGCCAAATGCGCTTTGGCCGCTTCATTGAAGGAGCGCGAGACCGCAGCGACGGCAAGCAGTTGACCTATCAGTGGACCGGGGGCTGCCGCCTCCCCCACAACTTCACAGGCCAGCGCCGCATCGAGCAGGCCCATACCACTATCGGGCAACAAGATCGAACCCAAGCCAAGCGCCATCAACGCATGCCAGCTCGCCTGGTCAAAATCCGTATCCCCATCCGCGAACTTATGCTGCTGGTCCAACTGCCAGCAATCGCCGAGTGTTCCACGAATGGCATCCTGAATGGCGACCTGTTCTTCGGAGAGGTGGAAGCGCATTAGCGGTCGCCTCCCGGAGCGAGATCGCGCGGCAAGCCGAGCCCCCGCTCACCAATGATATTGCGCTGAATGTTACTCGCCCCACCCGCAATCGAATTGCCCAGCGAGCCCATGATCTGGTCCATCCACTTTTCCGGACCCCTTGGACCTCGAGGTCCGCGGCCTCCCGCCCCTTCGGGCTCGATAAAGGCATGTTCGCCGATGAGTTCTTGCGCGAGCAAGGCCATTTCATGCCCGATTTCGGTGAGGTAGAGCTTCATCATCAGCTGCACCTTGCCGGGGTCCTCGCCCGCCGCCGCGCAGGAGAAGAGCCGGAAGCTGGTGTAACGATGCGAGAGGACGAAGCCTTCAATCTGCGCCAGCCTGTCACGGATGATCGGCTCACCAATCCGCCCCACTTCCTTGGCGAGCTCGATCAGTTTCTTGAACTGGTTGCCAAGGCCGTCCGCGCTGCCGATGCTGGCGCGTTCGTGCTTCAGGGTGGTGCGGCT
>RFSU01000305.1 GCA_009923795.1 Sphingomonadaceae bacterium | reverse complement strand
TCTGATCCCGCGCGGCGCAACAGGCCCTTGGGGGTCAGGCCTTCGCCCCCCTTTTCCCAAGGGGCGTTTTTACGAAACAGGGTGAGGAAGGCGGCAATATCCCCCTCTTCAAAACAGATCCGCCCATCGAGCCAAGCCTCGCCAAAGCCAAGCCTTGGGTTTCGGATAATGTCCCGCGCCACCCGGCCATCGGCAAAGCGCAATGTCACCTGCGGAAAATCCGGATGCGCCGTGCCAAAGCCATAGCTGCGCCCGGTCGCATCGATGAGCATCAGGCGGCCATGTCTTATGGTGCGGCGGAGCAGCTGGAGGAGGAACCACATTCCAGCATATGTCCAGCAGGCACGAGGCATGTTCAACGGGCGATCCGCCAACATGGTTTAGACTGACGGCAGATTTGTCGTCGCGCCCGTCCTGCTCTAGGGCTGCGGCATGACATCTGCCCCCTATGACGCAATTATCCTTGGTGCAGGCGGCGCCGGCCTGATGTGCGCGGCGACCGCCGGGCAATTGGGCCAGCGCGTGCTGGTGATCGACCATGCAGCAGAACCGGGAAAGAAGATCCTGATTTCCGGCGGGGGTCGGTGTAATTTCACCAATGTGGAAACGGCGGCGGATCGATATCTTTCGGCCAATCCGCATTTCGCCAAATCGGCGCTGGGCCGGTATCGCCCGGCAGATTTTATCGCGCTGGTCGATCGCTATGGCATTGGCTGGCATGAAAAGACGCTGGGTCAGCTGTTCTGCAATGACACAGCGCGCGATATTGTTGCCATGCTGATGGCCGAATGCGCGGCCGGCGGTGTCGACTTTGCCTTGTCCACCGACATTGGAGAGATTGGCCATGCCGATGGCCTGTTTCATGTTGCCGGAAAAAGCGCCCGTGCGCTGGTGATCGCAACGGGTGGCCCCTCCATCCCCAAAATGGGGGCCAGCGGAATTGCCTATGACATTGCCCGGCGCTTTGGCCTGAAACTGGTGGAGCCGCGCCCGGCGCTCGTCCCGCTGACCTTGGGGGGCGACGACATTTTGTTCCGCGATTTGTCGGGCGTCTCGGCAGAGGTCACTGCCCGTGCGGGCAAGACGGCCTTTCGTGAAGCCGCGCTCTTCACCCATCGGGGCCTGTCTGGCCCGGCCATCCTCCAAATTTCGTCTTATTGGCGGCATGGGGATCCAGTGCGGATCAACTTTGCGCCCGATGCCGATGCCGATTGGCTGCGCCAGTTGAAGCGGGAGAAGCCCAAGGCCACGCTCAAAGGGGCGATGTCCACTCGGCTGCCGGATCGCCTCTCTCTGGCGCTGGCAGAGCGGCTCAGTGGGGCGGATACCAATTGGGGCCTGATCCCGCTGGTGGATATGAAGGACGCCCTGTTGCGGCAGGTGGAAGAC
>RFSU01000304.1 GCA_009923795.1 Sphingomonadaceae bacterium | reverse complement strand
TCTTGGGGGCGGACTCCGCAATTTGCCGCGCAATGGCTTCTGCCTCACGCAGATTTTCTGACGAGACGATGATCGCGGCAAACCGGCCAAAGGGCGGGGCATTGGCGAGGCGACGCGACTCTGTTTCGGCGGCGTAGAAACTTTCTGCATCGCCAGAGATGAGGGCGCGCATGACCGGGGCGTCGGGTTCATGCGTTTGCAAATAGACATGGCCCGGCTTGACCGCGCGTCCGGCGCGACCTGCCACCTGCATGATCTGTTGAAAGCTGCGTTCTGCCGCCCGCAAATCCCCGCCTTGCAGGCCCAGATCGGCATCGACCACACCGACCAACGTCAGATTGGGGAAATGATAGCCCTTGGTCACCAATTGCGTACCGATGACGATATCAATCTCCCCCGCCTCCATCCGCGCGACGAAATCTGCAGCCTTGGCGGGCGACCACAGCGTGTCGGACGTGACGACGGCGCGCCGGGCGTTGGGAAAGAGGAGGCCCACCTCATCCGATATCCGTTCCACGCCGGGGCCGCAGGCGACCAACGCATCTTCCGTCGCGCATTCTGGGCAGGCGCGCGGTGGCGGCTCGACATGGCCGCAATGATGGCATTGAAGCCGATTGGTCAGCCGATGCTCCACCACCCACGCCGTGCAATTGGGGCATTGAAAGCGATGCCCGCAATGGCGGCATAGAGTGAGCGGGGCAAAGCCCCGGCGGTTGAGGAAGAGCAGCGCCTGCTCCCCCCGGTCTAACGTCTCGGTCATCGCCGTGACCAAGGGCGGGGCCAGCCAGCGGCCCCGATCTGGCGGCGTCTGGACAAGGTTGATCGCAGCGATACTCGGCATTTGGGCCGCGCCATAGCGCCCCGGCAATTGCACCTCGCGATAGCGGCCTTGGGCGACTTGCTGGCGTGTTTCGATCGCGGGGGTGGCGGTGGCCAGAATAACCGGAATCTTCTCAAAATGGCCGCGCATCACGGCGGCATCCCGGGCGTGATATTGAACGCCATCTTCCTGCTTAAAGCTGGTTTCATGCGCTTCATCGACAATGATCAAGCCCAAATTGCGATAGGGCAAATAAAGCGCCGAGCGCGCGCCGACCGTTACCAGGGCCTCTCCGCTGGCAATGGCGCGATAGGCCCGCCGCCGCTCAGACTGACGCAGGTCAGAATGCCAAGCGACCGGCGCATGGCCGAAACGATCCATGAAGCGCCGCAAGAAGGGCTCGGTCAGGGCAATTTCGGGCAAGAGGACGAGCGTCTGCTGCCCCTGGCGCAAAGCCTGTGCCGCCGCCTCAAAATAAACCTCAGTTTTGCCAGAGCCGGTTACCCCATTGAGCAGGACGGGGGCAAAGTCATGCGCGGTTACAAGCCCGACCAGATCCTCCGCTGCGGCCTGTTGCTCTGCGCTCAGA
>RFSU01000303.1 GCA_009923795.1 Sphingomonadaceae bacterium | reverse complement strand
ACGCGACGCCGAGGTGCGCGATCTTTCAACGGCTCTGCGTGCCTCGCTCTCTGCTCTGCCCAATCTTCCTGCTTCAGACGTCCCGCAAGGAGCGGATGAACAGGGCAATGTGTTTGTTTCAGACTTTGGCAACAAGCCCGACCTATCCTTTGAAGCGAAGGAGCATGACCGGCTTGACGCGGGGCTTGGTCTAGATTTTGAAACGGCGGCCGCTGTTTCGGGTGCGCGCTTTGCCTATCTGCGCGGCGGCGTCGCTCGGCTTAATCGCGCGCTTGGTCAGTTCATGCTCGATCTGCACACGCAAGATTTTGGCTATGAGGAAGTGGCCCCACCGCTCATGGTGCGTGATGAGGCTGTTTTTGGAACCGGCCAGTTGCCCAAATTTGCAGATGATCTGTTCAAGACAAGCGATGGCCGCTGGTTGATCCCAACGGCCGAAGTGTCCCTGACCAATATGGTGCGGGAAAAAATTCTGAGTGAAGGCGAACTCCCGTTGCGCTTGACCGCCCTCACCCAATGTTTTCGATCGGAGGCGGGTTCTGCGGGCCGCGACACGCGCGGCTTCATTCGCCAGCATCAGTTTGAAAAGGTGGAGCTGGTCTCCATCACCACACCGGACATGTCCGATGCAGAGCATGAGCGCATGACAGACGCCGCAGAAACAGTCCTCAAGAAACTCGGTCTTCATTTCCGGCGCATGTTGTTGTGCGCGGGCGATATGGGCTTCACCGCGCGTAAGACCTATGATCTTGAGGTCTGGTTGCCGGGTCAAAAAGCCTATCGGGAAATTTCCAGCTGCTCCAATTGCGGTGATTTTCAGGCGCGCCGAATGAATGCCCGCTATCGTCCCGAAGGTGAAAAGGGCACCCGCTTTGTCCATACGCTGAACGGGTCTGGACTGGCGGTAGGGCGCACTCTGGTCGCCATATTGGAAAATTATCAGCAAGAAGATGGCAGCATCGCCGTGCCAGACGTGCTTCGCCCTTATCTCGGTGGCACAGATGTGCTGCGGCCCTGATTTTGACCAATAGGTGTCGGCCCGCTTTTGCGTGACTTTATGAGCCTGATCCCCTAACGCGCCTGTCCATAATGACACGCACTTCTCTTCCTACTCCGCCGAAAGTCGGCATGGTCTCACTCGGTTGCCCAAAGGCATTGGTGGATAGTGAGCGGATCCTCACGAAATTGCGGGCCGACGGCTATGGCCTGTCGGCAGATTATGCCGGCGCAGATGTTGTTCTGGTCAACACCTGCGGCTTTCTGGACAGTGCCAAGGAAGAGAGCCTTGAAGCCATTGGCGAAGCCATCGCCGAAAATGGTCGGGTGATTGTGACGGGTTGCATGGGGAATGAAGCCGACATTATCCGGGCACGATTCCCCGAAGTCCTCGCCATATCCGGCCCGCATCAA
>RFSU01000302.1 GCA_009923795.1 Sphingomonadaceae bacterium | reverse complement strand
GGCTAACATTCCCAAAGATGTGGGCGAATTGCTTCGGCTGGGATTTGCGAGACAGAGGCCAAAGCCGCGTTCCAGAACCGCCGCAGAGGATAACGGGATAAATCATGGATTGGGTTTCTTAGCCTTACAGGGTTTCTTCATCGGAATAGTCTATCGGAAACTATTTGCGCTATTTCTATCGCCCGCAAGGAAAAATGGGCTCACGCTCATCCTCACGCTTGAAAGGGCAGACGAATAGGGCGTATCGGTGAAGTGCGGTTTCATTAGACGATTTGTGGAAAGAGGCGGAATTGCTGGTTTCATTGCCATTGTGCTTAGCGGGAGCTGAAATTGCCCGTTTCGATGCGACGGGTGAGGCCTCTGCTGCGTCATACAGCTTGCCCGCGTCCGAGGCGGCAGCGGACGGCGGTGAGCTAGAGCCGCAAGCCATGGGCGTTGACCGCCCGATCATGCTGACGAGCGCGGCTGAGCGGCAGAGCCATGAACAGGTGCCGGACCGTGCCTCTGTTGGCGATGCTCTTAAAGCTGTCAAATGGGAAACCCTTGGCCTTGGCGCCTATATGGCGACGATCAACACTGCGAAACTTGTCAACAAATCTGGCTCGTTCAGCTTCAAAAGTGAAGGCTGGTTCAGCAAGTCGGCCAATACTGTGGGGATTGATAAGCTAACGCATGCGTTCAACACCTATCTTATAACCGAGATTTTGCAGGATCGGATCGAACGCAAAATTGGCAATCAGCCAGCCGGCCGGATCGCCGCAGGTGCGGTTGCGGGTGGCCTGATGTTTCTGGCCGAAATTTCAGATGGATTTGAGGAGACGGGCGGGTTTTCATCCGAAGATATTGTGATGAATTTGGGCGGCGCTGGCTTCTCAGTTCTGCGTCGCTCGGTTCCGGGCCTGCGCGATAAGCTTGATTACCGCATGATGATTGTCCCAAATTCAGATGTTTATACCTTCAAGGGCCGTCGCCACTTCCGTCAGCTTCGTTATAATTTTTCAGTGCAGTTGGCGGGTTTTGACCGATTGAAGGAGACACCCTGGCGCTTTGTTGAGTTGCACGTCGGATATTATGCGACGGGCTTTACGGCTGCGGAAGAGGCGCGCGGAGACCCGGTGCGGCGGCGATTTTATGCGGGAGTGGGGCTAAATGTCGGCCAGCTGCTCTTTGGCCGTGCGCCTAAAAGCAGCGCGTCCAAGATAGGCCAGGGCGCGCTTCGTTACCTGCAATTGCCCTATGTTGGGGCCTATGGCCGGTTCTGATTTTCGGTCGCGCGATCCGCTTCTTTACAAAATGGTGATGGAACTTATCCGGACTGTCACTGCAGAACAGATCATGCCGCGCTGGCAGAATCTGCTGGGCGAACAGGTCAGCGAGAAGACGCCGGGTGATCTGGTCACAGTCGCAGATTATGAGTCTGAGGCGCGGCTTACAGAGG
>RFSU01000301.1 GCA_009923795.1 Sphingomonadaceae bacterium | reverse complement strand
CCACCGCCCACATCAAACAGCCATTTGATGGTGCCGTCTACCGATGCCTGCTGGGACAGCAGCACCGGTGCTGCGATGTGGGCCGATACCGCCAGCTTGTCCCGAAGCGATTTCGCCAGGTCCGTCATGGCCGAAAAGTCGGACTCGCCGCGCTGGTGGATCCAACGGAACAGCTGGGTGGCGCGAAAAGGCTTTTCGCCCAGACCCGCACAAAAAGCGGCCAAGCCCTCGATATCGAAGTCGAGCAGATTGGCCTTCATCTTGTCATTTAGCCGGAAAACACGTTCATACCGGCGAAAAAGAATGCAATTTCCGCAGCAGCCGTATCCGGGCCATCGGAGCCATGAACCGCATTGGCGTCAATGCTGTCGGCAAAATCAGCGCGGATGGTGCCTGGCGCAGCCTTCTTGGGGTCGGTAGCGCCCATCAGATCGCGATTCTTGAGAATGGCATTCTCACCTTGCAAAACCTGGATCATCACCGGGCCCGAAATCATGAACGCCACCAGGTCTTTGAAAAACGGGCGGTCTTTGTGAACGCCATAGAACGCCTCGGCTTCGGCAGGCGACAGGTGCGCCATGCGCGACGCCACCACTTTCAATCCAGCACCCTCAAAGCGGGCATAAATCTGCCCGATGACGTTTTTCGCAACCGCGTCAGGTTTGATGATGGAGAGTGTCTTTTCAATAGTCATAAGTCATTGTTCTTCAAGAGTTATTTTCCCGCGACAGGTCGCCGCGAAACCGTCGCATTTTAGCATTCAGCCCTTAACTACCCAATCCACCCGCAGGCCCATTTTTCCTTGCAGAAACCCGGCCCGTGCGGCCCTTGCGGGCCTGCTGCTCGCGCTGGCGGCTCAGGCTATCGGCCCCGATGTACCCCACCGAGGTGCGCAGCGGGTCGGGTTGGGCCGGCGCTTTCGCGCCACGGGGCTGTTGGCGTCCGGGTCCAGCCGCGTTGTCACCGCGCGGATCGCGTCCCAAAGCGCGGTCCTTGTCACGACGGCCGCGGGACACCAACGGTCCGCGCAGGCCCCCTTTGCGCGCGCCATCCTGGCCACCGGGCGAATGCGCGCCATTCACACCCGTGGCCCCATGGGACGCACGCGTACCTGCCGCTTGTGCCAGCGCGCCGATATCCGACTGCTCCAGTTCCATCCACGCGCCCCTTTTGAGCCCGCGCGGCAAAACCATGGCGCCATAGCGGATGCGAATCAGGCGACTGACCGCGTGGCCAACGGTTTCAATCATGCGGCGAACCTCCCGGTTGCGCCCCTCGGAAATGGTGACCCGATACCAACAGTTGGAGCCCTCGCCCCCGCCGTCTTCAATCGTGCCGAACTGCGCCATACCATCGTCCAACATCACGCCGGACAACAAGGTTTTCTTCTCTTCGGAACTCAGGGCCCCAAGGACGCGGACCGCATATTCACGTTCCAAGCCGAATCGGGGGTGCATCAGCTTATTGGC
>RFSU01000031.1 GCA_009923795.1 Sphingomonadaceae bacterium | reverse complement strand
TCTTTGACCACCTGCTCGGCAGAGGCCTTGGGTTGATTGGATTTAAATTTCATCTTCACTCCTTAAGTTGAAAGATGAACCAAAACCCTCCTTTAATCAAGTACCCCTATTTGTCTCACACACGCTGACGTCGGACACAAATGAGCATAGTCCGCCGTTCAAACCAACTGATAGAGCAAAAAAACACGCTTTTCTCAAAGCAGTGATTGCGTATCAAGAAACACACAAAATACACAAGTTTCCACCATTGAAATCCAAAGCTTTAGCGGGCCTCAACTTGCCTGAAAGAACGTATGGGTTATGGAAGAAGCAGTTGGAAGCAGGAACGCTTCATCACTTTGTTCAACCTAGAAGAATTCGGCAATAAGTAAAAAAGTTATTTATCAAAGAAACGGGATAGGACACGATAGCTACTTCTAAATAATTTAAGGAGTAGCGATGGAAAAAAGTAGTATTACAACCATAGACGAAACCCGTCTACTCAGGATAAATGAGGTTGCAAAGCTCACAACCTTATCAAAGTCTTGTATACATCTATGGGTTGCACAAGGTCGATTTCCAGCACCAATATCTTTATCTGCAACAGTCAAAGTTTGGCGCCTAAAGCATTTGGTACGGTGGATTGAAAACCAATCATCTCAAGAAGATTCAGACAATAGTGGTGCTAATTTCCGATCTATGGGAGTAGCCGCATGACTATCAATACTCCGGTAAAGCGCTTCACACGTTTACAACTTGCTTATGTCAGTTGGCTGAAAACGCTGGGGAGCCCAACACATGCTGTAACGCTTACTTTCAAACGGTATAGGCAAGAGACGAGGCAGCTTTGGAGCGTTTCAATTATCAAGGATTCTTCGAAAGTTTTCTTGAGCGTTTTAAATAAATGCGTCTTCGGCAAACATGTCAAAAAAAACGACCAATGCGTAATGTCTGCTGTTGTTATCGGTACTGGCGCCTATAACGATCACCCGCATGCACACCTTGCCCTGCAAAAACCTGAGAACCTTTCGTGGGACGAGTTCACAGAACTAATCATTAAAGCCATAGAAACCACTAGCTGGGTGGATGGGGAATTCACCATTGACCCATACGAATCTGATGGATGGCTTGCCTACATGCTTGAACATAGTGAGGAGGATTTGCTCATTGATTTGTGCACACCAGCGCGACCATGAAGGTCGCAACTCAAATGACTTTGATGGTCTTACTGGGGCTGGAGATCAAGGGGCGTCCTTGATAGCCATGACTAAAACAACCCTGCTCAGCCTGTGTTGGTTGAACTTGCACTAAGGATGCCGTAATTAAAACGGTAACCTCATTTGTATAAATACCGTCGCTCGTATTGCGACATTAACTTGGAACTATCATCATGACTAACTCACCACAAGAATGGGACTTGTCTCAATTTCCAGTCGCACTGATCAAACAAGCGCCTGAAAACCAATCTATTTATGACAACTTTGGAGTTGCCAATTCGGATGACTGGCAACTGGCTCAATCTATTAGAGAAAAAGGGATTCTGGAGCCTTTAGTCATTACGGAGGATCGATTTCTCTTAAGTGGGCACAGGAGATTAGCCGCATCAAAATACATTGGGAATTCTTCTGTCCCAGTAAGAATACGTGATGGCGTATGCTTTTCATCGTTAACCACACAAGAGCGTCTAGACTTACTTCGCTTGTATAACCAGCAACGTGAAAAATCTACAACCGAGAAGATCAGAGAGGCTTTGATTGGTGTCGATCCAAAGAAGGCATACATTGAACTAAAAATGCTGAATCTGCGCCGTAAGGCAATCGACTCAGCAAGTGGCGAGATCATCGTAACTGGAATTAAAACTCGAGCCAAGATTACTACGCTTGGATTTTTAAATGCATCGACAGCGGCGATCCAAAAAGAAAAAGAGTACTGGCCATTGTCTGTTCGGCGCGTTCATTATTTATTACTGAATGATCCCCCGTTGTGTCACGATAGCAAGCCCAAGTCACGATACGTAAACGATCAAGATTCATACAGAAAATTGACAAACCTAGTTTGCCGTGCACGGTTAACAGGTCAAGTTCCAATTGAGTCAATTGAGGACGCGACTCGACCAGTTTTAGAAGGCGGTGGTTTTGATACTGTTGGCCAGTACATAACTCAAGAAGTAGAAAACTTTTTGACTGGATACCACAGAAACTTACAGCAAGGTCAACCGCACCATGTGGAAATTATCTTGGAGAAGAATGCACTTCGTACTGTAATCGAGCGCGTTGCACGTGAGTACTACATACCCATCACCACAACCAGAGGGTATGCATCCATTCCACCAAGGTATGAGGTATTTAGACGATACAAGCTTTCTGGGAAGTCGAAATTGATTCTTCTGTACCTTACAGACTTTGACCCAGATGGAGACGAAATTGCTGCAAGTTTTTCTAGATCAATGCGGGATGACTTTAATATTTCAAATATTCAGTCCTTCAAAGTTGCTCTGACCGCTGAGGATGTGGCTAAGTATGACCTTCCAAGTGATATGGATGCAAAGAAGTCCAGCGTCAACTACAAGAAGTTTTTTGCTCGGTATGGGTCTAATCGTGCGGTTGAACTTGATGCCGCACCTGTAAAGCTTCTTCAGCAAAAGTTACGTGAGGCAATCGAATCGGTGCTAGATATGGATGAGTTTCATGCGCAGGTCAAACAGCAAGAGAACGAAGCCGCAGATATTCAGGCTCGCCGTATTGTCGTATTCAAAGCATTGGGGGATGGGCAGAAATGAGACTAGTCCTATTTCTTTTAGGAGTTCAAATATGGAAGTAGTAAACGCCATCAAGCTTAGACATATCGCCCAGCAGAAAAAGCTGATTGCAAACTCAAGCCATTCTGTGAGAACTGAATTTGACACCGCAGTAGCTGCAAATATGCTTGCTGAATCGCTGGAACTTCTTAAACCTCAAGAGCCTCTCCAGAAGGGCTCAGGGGGCGAAATACTTCCACCCTATGCATTTGGTATGTCTGGACTGGAATTAGCGCTCAAAGAGCCTGATTTACTCGACGCCGAAGTCACAATAAAGAGAACAGACCTAGCGGAAAAGGCTGGAATCTTTGAAATGGCTATTGAAGCATCTGAAAGCGTAAAAGCCAAGAACTCCATACAGCGAATGCAAGCCCACCAGTTAGCCCTAGCTCACAAGTACGCGATGGAGTTAATGGCAGACGCATCCAAGCAACGAGATCCTTGCTTTAAGGTGAAGTTAATGAACTGTAGCGCTCGACTTATGGAAACTTACAGTAAGGGGGCTCTAGCACTACAGAGACTTCAAAGTGGAGCCAGCCAAGTCGTCCAAGTCCAACACGTTCAGATCAACGGACAAGCTGTAATTGGCAATGTCGGGGGACGAATATGAAAAATGACAGTAAGCTCATGGTGGAAGCACGCAAAGCTCTTGCTTTGCATCCCAAATGCGGGGCAAAGTGCAAACAAAGAGATGGTTTTTGTGTCAACCCATCCATGAAAAATGGACGATGCTACATCCACGGTGGCAAATCAACTGGGCCAAAGCCTAAGCATGGTCAGTCGTCTAAGGCTGCAAAAGAGATGCGAAAGCAGGCTCGGCACGTCATTAAGTCTATTTCTCAAAGTGTGACGAAATTTTTAAATTAGATTGCACTTGATGACGGGAGGAGTTGGTTCTTGATAATTTGAATGGATGTAAATGGAATGTAGATCCCGAAACAGAATTTAAACTGGAGTTAACTCCACTTGGAATCGGCAGCGAGCCGAAAACGGGGCAGTAAAATGCCGCCGCCAATGTCCTCCCAAACCATCGTTAAAGCGTCTCCAATGTGCAGGCTGGTGGGTTCGGCATCGACTACATTGCTAATCAGTCGCACACTGGGCAGACTGGGAAATTCCACCACGACCACGTTGTAGGGAAGCGACCGCGTCACCGAATCATGGGCTGCGCTGTGGATCCAGGTGAATGAGAATACCGTAGCTTCTGTCGGCGCCTCAATCCAGCCGCGATCGAGCGACTGGCAGTGCGGGCAGACGCTAATCGGCGGATGCGTCACGGTTTTGCATGCGCCGCATTGCTGGAAAGTCAGGCGGCGCTGAGCGCAGTTCGCCCAATAGGCTTCATCGTCGTCATTTGGATCTGGCGCCAAGTCGCGGTCTTCAAAGTAGCTCATGCGCCAGATCCAAGCAAGGCGGCGCTCGACGGGCTGATCGCCGAGCCGCCGGTGACAAGGCAGACGCGCGCATTGGGCACCTGCGAAGTGGACTCGCCGCGCAATTGGCGCACGCCCTCGACCAAGTTGTTTAGCCCATGCACATAGGCCTCTGACAGACAGCCCCCGGCGGTGTTGATGGGAAGCTTGCCGCCCCAGCGGATGTTGCCGGCACGCACGAAGTCCGGTGCTTCGCCTATCTTACAAAAGCCGAAGTCTTCCAGCGCCAGCAGCACCATGCCGGTGAAGTGGTCGTAGAACTGCGCCACATCCACATCTGCGGGTGACAGGCCGGCTAGTGCATAGAGCTCTCGGGCAAGCTCGCTCTGCCCACCAGTGGTGTAGCGCCCCAGCGGCATGTTGTGCGAGCCCATCGGGCCGACACCCCAGTCGGCCTCGCCGTAGCCGGTGGCGGCCAGCACTTGCACCGGACGACATGCCAGGTCGCGCGCGCGTTCGGCGCTGGTGACTAGGACGGCGCAGGCGCCGTCGCTCTCCATGCAGCAGTCGTACAGCCGCAGCGGCTCGGCAATCATGCGCGAAGCGAAATACGTTTCCAGCGTCAGCAACCGATCGTGCATGACAGCGCGCGGGTTGCGCGAGGCGTTGTCGCGTAAGGCAAGCGCAATCTCGGCCATATCGCCGGCTTCCATGCCGTATTGCCAAGCGTAGCGTTGCAGCACTAGCGAGATCATCTGCGGCGCCGAGAATAGGCCGAACGGTGCCGGATATTGCCCTGCGGACGCGCCGGATCAAAGCGCCCATAACGTCGGCTTTGGCCCTGCGCCAGGGTGCGAAACACCACCACGTGCCTGGCGCGGTCCGACTCCACTGCCATCGCCGCATGAGCCAACGCACTGCAGGTGCCACCACCACGGCCGCCCCAAGTAGCGGAAGAAAAGCGCAGGCTAGGCATGCCCAGCGCAAGCTGCAGCGTGGCGGCGTCGATGCGGGCTTCCGCATAGGTGGCAAAGCCGTCAATGTCGCTCACCGCTATGCCTGCATCGCGCGCTGCCGCCCCGATAGCCTGGCAAGCCAACTGGAATTCGCTGCGGTCGGTGATGTGGCCCCAGCGCCGGTAATCGGTCTCGCCGATGCCAACGATGCAGGCTTTGGCCTTGATTGTCATTCGGGCTTGATGCCCATACTTTTAGCGAGGCGCGACCAGCGCGTGATCTCGCTCACAAGAAAGCTGCCGAATTCGGCCGAAGGCCCCCCCCCGGCCGACAAGCCATTTGTCAGCAGAAAGCCCTTGACCGATTGTCGCTCCAGCGCGGCGGCCGTGGCGCGCTGCAGGGTTGCGATCACCGCCGGCGGCGTTCCGCTCGGCACGGCAATGCCGTACCAGCCGGGGAAGTCAAAGCCTGGCAGCCCCTGCTCCGCAATCGTCGCTATGTTGGGCATGGCGGGTGAACGATCTTTGGTCGTCACACCCAGCATGCGCAGCTTGCCGCTCTCCACATGCTGCTTGGTCGGCAGCGGGCTGAAAAAACTGATGTTGACACGCCCGCTCAGCAGGTCAGGAATCGCCGGCCCGGCGCCGCGGTATGGCACTTGCGTGATCTGGATGCCCAAGGTTCTTGCGAATTCCGCACCTACGATGGCGTCCGAGTTGCCGGCGCCTGAGGTGCCGAGGAACAGCTTGCCTGGGTTGGCCTTGGCCCAGACTGCCAGCTGCTGAACGTTTTGCACGGGCACCGAATCAGGGTTGATCACCAGCACATAGGGCGTGAAGGCCAGCAGGGAAACCGGTGCGAAATCGCGTGCCACGTTGACCTTGAGCGTCTCGTACACCCCGGCGCTGATGGCTTGCGAGGTGGATAGCAGAAAAAGTGTGTAGCCGTCGTTCGGCGCCGCCGCCGCCAGCTCCATCGCAATTGTGCCCCCTGCGCCGCCCCGGTAGTCGCGCACGATCGGCTGGCCCAGTTGCGCCTCCATCTCCTTCATGATCTGCTCGGCCAAGAAGGTGACCGCGCCGCCCGGCGCAAACGGGATTAACAAGCGCAACGGCTTGGTCGGGAATTCGGCGGCCAGGGCGAGAGGGCTGGCTAAGGACAGCATTGCCATTAGGCCGACAGTTAGCAACGCACGGATGGATTTGGTGATCATTGCAGAGGTACCCCTTGTATCGTTGTGCGCCACATTAGCCGGCGCTGTGGCAAGGCATACCCCCCGGTGGCACGGTGCTGGGTGCTGTAGTTGTCCCACAGTAGCAGATCACCCTTTTGCCATTTGTGCCTGTAGACGAATTCGGGTCGCTTGGCAAACTCGAATAGCTCCTCCATCAGGGCTGTTGATTCAGCGTCGGGCAGGTCGACGATGCGGTGCGTGAAGCCCTTGTTGACATAAAGGCAAGGCGCCTTGGTCATTGGGTGCGGCAGGATTAATGGGTGGCTGACACCGGGCATGGAGTTGTTTTTATCGGTGAAGCGGAACACATACTCATGCCAGGCCGAAAGCTTGTCCAACCGCGCGCGCAGCGCTAGGGGCAGCGCTTTCGCGGCAGCTATCATGCTGGAGAACTCTGTGTCGCCCAGAGGCGTGCCATCATCGGCGTGCGGAACCTCTATGGCGTGCAGGCATGAAGACCATGCCGGCTTGGGGACGTAAGAGCGGTCGGTGTGCCAGTACTCGCCGGCATCGGCCACGCCCACTGGATTGCCATCTTCGATGATGTTGGACAAAACCAGAATGTCCGGATGCCCCGCCTTTAGGAACTTGTTCATGGTCGAGCCATATGATTCGAGCTCGCCGAACAGTCTCGCGAAATCCACGAACTGGCGCTCGTCGAGTAGTTGCCCGCGCACGAACAGAACACCCGATTGAAGCAAGGCCTGTCGAATTGCCTCACGCTCCTGAAGCGGCAGCGGCTTGCGAAAGTCCACGCCGATCACTTCCATTCCCAGCGCAGCCCCTGTCGGTCTAATTTCCATTGTTAAGTCTCCTTCAAGCGTCCAGATTGCAGATCACACGCGGCGCCACTGGTCCTTCCAGTAGCGTTCTCGAATTTCTTTCTTCAGCACCTTACCAAGCGAACTGCGCGGCAGGGTTTCCCATATCTCGATGGTCTTGGGCGTCTTCAGCCCGTCCAGCGTCGCGCGGCAGTGCGCCTTGAGTTGCTCCTCGGTGGCGGCATGGCCCGCCTTCAGCTCCACAATCGCCTTGACCGCCTCGCCCCATTTCTCGTCCGGCACGCCAACCACGGCACAGTCAAGCACATTTGGGTGTGCCAACAGAACATGCTCGATTTCGCTTGGGAAAATGTTGAAGCCGCCGCTAATTATCATGTCCTTGTTCCGGTCGATGATGAAGTACAGGCCGTCTTCGTCGCGATAGCCGACGTCGCCGGTGTGGTGCCATCCAAAGCGGTTGACCTTCTTATTTTCTTCGTCACGGTTGAAGTAGCCCTTCATAACCAGGTCGCCTTGCAGCACCATCTCGCCGACCTCGCCGGGCCCAAGGATGCGCCCCTCGTCGTCCATTACCTCCACCCGCATCAGCGGCGTAACGCGCCCGCAGCTCTTGAGTACGCGGGCATCTGCTTGTACGTGTTCTGCTGGCCCCAAGTAGGTGCAAATCAGCGGAGCCTCGGTCTGCCCCCAGGTCTGGGCCATCACCGGGCCGAACACCTCCAGCGCCTCCCGCAGCTTGTCGGGCGACATCGGCGCAGAAGTGTAGAGAAAGTAGCGTAGCGAGGAAAAATCGGCCTCGCGGATACCCGGCGTTGACAGCATCGAATAGATTACCGTGGGCGGAAGGAACATCGTGGTGACGTGGTGCTTTGCAATGTTCTCGATGATGCGCGGGATGTCGGCGCGTTCCATGGTGAAGATGCTGCCACCCCGAGCTAGGCAGGCCAGCGCAATATTGCCTGCTCCGTGGGTCATCGGCGGCACACACAGGTTCACATGGCCTGCCGGAAGCGGCATGCAAAGGTGGAAGGTGGCGAATAACGCTTGCACATTGCGGTGGCAGATCATGATGCTCTTGGGCCGCCCGGTTGTACCTCCGCTGGATTTGATCCAGGCGATGTCCTCGGGGCCGTGCTCGTCGTCGGGGAAGAAGTCGCTGAAAGGTGCGGCCCAGTCCAGCAAGGCGTCGCCGTCTTCAGCCGCCTCGTCGAAACAGCGCATGCCCTTTAGCGTGGGCACCGATGTACGGATCTGCGCCGCCTCGGCCGCCATCTTGCTGTGATAAAAAACATACTCGCAGTTATTCTCCACCAAAAACTCGATGTTCTCCTTGAGCGGGTTGCGCGAGTGAACAGGCTGCCAGACCGCGCCGCAGCGAAGCACCCCTAGCAGCGCCACGAATGCTAACGCGCAATTTGGGCTGTAAAAGGCCACGCGCGCACCACGATTGAGGCCGGCCCCACGCAGCGCATTGGCGATGCGGTGCGACAGTGCCTGCACCTCACGGTGGCTCAGACGGATGCTGTCGTCGGCGATGAAGCCAGCGTCAGGGGCTAGCCGCATGCCGTGGTCCAGGAAATCGATGGTGCGGTAAGTCTGCATGCTGGTTTCCTGCTCAATCGGCCTTGACGCCAGCATCCTTGACGATCTTGGCCCACTTGGCCAGGTCGGCACTCACGAAGGCGGAGAACTCGGCCGGCGTATTAGTTTGCGGTTCCAAGCCGCGCTTGCTGAAGGTCTGCTGTACCTCGGCCTTAGCCATCACCTTCTTCAGGTCTGCGCCGATCTTGTCGACCACCGCTTTAGGCGTATTGGCTGGCACGAACAGGCCGTACCATGCCAGCACGTCGAAGCCCGGCACAGTTTCGGCGACCGCCGGCACATTGGGCATAGCCGCGGAGCGCTGCTTGCCAGTGACGGCCAGCAGGCGAAGCTTGCCCGACTCCACCAGAGGCATTGCCGGCAGCGGGCTGACAAAGGTGTATTGCACCTGTCCAGCCACCAAGTCAATCAGCGCCGGGCCGGAGCCCTTGTAGGGAACGTGTACATCGGTCACCCCGGCTAGGCTCTTGAATAGCTCGCCGCCTAGGTGGTCCGGCCCGCCGGTACCCGAGGAAGCGAAATTGACCTTGCCCTGATTCGCCTTCGAGTAGGCGATTAACTCAGACACGGTTCTCGCCGGCACCGCTATGTTGGACACCAAAACATACGGCGTAGTGGCAATCAGCGAGATTGGGATGAAACCCTTTATCGGATCGAACCCGGCGTTGGCTCCGTAAACCGCCGGCACAATGGTGTTGGGCCCGGTCGCGCCGACTAGGATCGTGTATCCGTCCGGCGCAGCACGCGAGACATCTGCCGCCGCTATGGCGCCACCGGCGCCGCCCTTGTTTTCCACAACATAGGGCTGCCCATTCATGTCGGAGAATTCCTTGGCGATCAGGCGGCCCATCATGTCCACCGCGCCGCCAGCGGCGTAAGGAATCATCAGCTTGACCGCCTTGGCGGGATAGCTTTGAGAAAAGGCCGCTGGCGCTAGGACCAGTGCGGCAACGGCCAGTGCGGCTTGTGTGCAACGAGAAGTGATGCGTTTCAAAGTGTCTCCTCCTGAAATTAGTTGGCGGCGCGCGCGAGCGCGAAGGCCTGCACGATGGCAGCGGACCAGCCTGGTGACGGACCGAAAGCGGCTTCATCTAGCAACGTGACCGCAGATTTAGGTATTTTTTCCTCCGCAACAAGCCGATGAAGTTGTGCAATCACCTCAACGCGGCCGAAGCTGAAATCGGCGAAGCGGCGCTTCTCCGAAATCTCAATGAGTTCGCCGCTGGTGGTCTGGATCTCCGCAACCGACTCCGGATAGATCAGCTCGTCGGTCGGTTCGACGCTGATGCGTTGCATCATGGTCAGCGTCGCTGCATCATCAAAATTACCGAGTTGCGCCAACGTCACGGTGCCATAGACGCAGGCGCAGGCACAGCAGAAAGCGGAGCTCATCAGCGTCTCGGACACGCGCGAGAATGGCGGCGGCGCTAGCAGGCCCGGCACGACATAGGAGCTGATGCGCAGCCGGATCCGGGCAATCTGAGCTGACGGAACGCGCTTGTTGATGCGAGCGCCAATCAGGGTCACGGTCTGGTTGTGCGCGCACACTGGGTAGGGCTTGAAGGTCACGTCGAGCAGGCGCCACTTGCCCCCGAACGACAGTTCGCCGGGTTCGTGCGCGCGCCGTGCGTAAGCTAGCATAAAAGCCTGTGGTCCTTCAATTGATTGTTGAGCCGATACCGAACCGGCCTGTGCCAGCATCGCCGCCAGCAGGCCGGTGCGCGCGGCCGTGCCGACCTGGTAGCGCCATTCGTCTGTGCCCTCAGGCACAGACTGCAACGTGCCGCCGGTAAAGCCGGCTGCATTGGCGAGCGCTGCATCGATGCGATCAACCGGCAGGCGCAGCATGCGCGCGGTGGTAGCTGCAGCCGCGATGGCTCCGTACAAGGGAGAAGCACGCAGGCCGAACGACATGGTTTCGCGGCCCATCGCCGCCTCCATCGTTCCTGCAACTTCGTAACCGGCAACGATGCCGGGGATCAAGTCTTCCGGCCGAGCCAGCTCGGCCTCAATTAGCGCCAGCGCCACAGACAGCACGATGACACCTAGGTGCGCTGTACCCGAGGTGTCCTCCTGGCAGCGGCTGTGCAGCATGATTGCATTGGCAAATACCGCCGCAGACACCGACACCCGATGTCCGCCGGCCAGCGAGGTTGAACCACGCGCACCGGCTTTGCCGTCGATCGCCAGTACGCTTTGCTCGGCCACGCGAGCGGTCTCCTGCTTCAAGCACAGCAGGCCGATACCAAAGCCGTAAAGAATACATGTGCGGGCCTTTTGCGCCACTTCGTTAGGAAGGCTGGCATCGTCCAGACCGGCGACGAATTGGGCGGCCTGACTGCTCACAGGTGTATCCAGTTGAGTAGGAGAAAAGGCTAGATTCATTGGCGCTTACAACATGAAAGAGTTAGAAAAAGTGAAAAAATAGGATTAAATTTAATTTGGTGACAAATTTTAATTAAACACTAACGACCCAAGTTTGCAATCAGGCGAATCCCGAAATCATGCCATTCAACTCACCTTCGGGCAGGAAGTCAGCCCACGGGGCGCGTGGCTGCGTCAGTCCAGCTTGATATTCCCCGACTCGGCAATCCGCTTCCAGCGCGCCATCTCTTCGTTCATGTGAACAAGAAGCTGGGCTGGGTTCAGCTCCAGCGTGTTCTGGCCCATTTCTGCTAGCCGGGCGCGCAGTTCGGGGTCCTTTTGCGCTTTGGTGATTTCCGCCGCCATCCGGTCGATGACGCGTTTTGGCGTTCCCGTGGGCGCGCATAGCGCCGTCCAGCTGGTCACACCCACGTCCATGCCCAGCTCCTTGAAGGTGGGTAAGTCGGGCAGGGAAGAGTTGCGCTGAGTACCAGTTGAAGCGAGAGCGCGCAAGGTGCCAGCCCTAATGTGCGGCAGGCCGGCGGGGATGTTGTCGAACATCATGTCAACCCGGCCAGCCATCAGTTCGACCAACGCCGGCCTGCCGCACATTAGGGCCAGCCTGAAACACTTCGGTTGCCATATGCGTGGAGCCGCCGATCGCGGCCGACGCGTAATTCGCTTTGGTCCCCTTTGACTTGAGCAGGGCCACAAGTTCAAGGACGTTCCTGGCGGGCGAGGAGGCGGGAACCATAACAATGTTGTCGCCGCTGGTGAGGCCGGCAATGCCGATTAGGTCGCGTTGTACATCGTAGGGGAGCGTCTTGTAGACGGCCGGTGCGATTGTGGTGGACACGCCGCAAAAGCCAATGGTGTAGCCGTCGGGCGCTGATTTGGCGAGTGCGTCCGTGCCGACGTTGCCTCCGCCGCCGGTGCGGTTCTCCACAACCATGGCCTGATTCAACTGAGCTGCCAGGCGCTGGGCAAAGAGCCGCGCGATGATGTCCGTTGCACCACCGGGCGCGTAGGGCACGATTATTTTTACGGGCTTGTTCGGGTATTGCTGGGCGCCCGCAAGCGTTGAGGCGGCGGCCAGGGCCACGGCCAGGGCGGCCATAATATGTGTTTTCATGTTTGTCTCCGTTCATTGTTGAAGAGAAGCGGCAACGCCGGCGCGCATACCTTCACGCAAGGGCATGTCGGCCAGCTGGTAGAAAAGATTCTTGGCGCGGCGCAGCGTCGTGCCGTCCATAGCGCCCAAGCTTGCGGCCAGGGCCAGTGAGCGCTCCATCAGCGCGCCGGGGGCCACGGCCTCGTTCGCGAGGCCAAGTGACACGGCACGCTGTGCGTCGATTAAAGCGCCTATAAAAAGCAGCTCGAATGCCGCGCGCCGCCCGACCTGGCGGACCAGCGTCGGGAACATCAGCGTCGGTACCATGCCATGCGGCACTTCCGGATAGCCAAGCCGTGCATCATCCGCCATGACCACCAGATCCGCGCTGATGGCCAGGCCCGCGCCCGCGCCTAGCACGGTGCCTTGCACGGCCGCGACGACCGGTTTGCCCAGCTCCGAAACGGCCAGCTGAAGTTGCGCCATCTGCCGGATGCGTATCTCTTTCTCGGTGGCTGGCAGCTGTGCGGACTCGCGGTGTTCCGCCAGATCCGCGCCCGCGCAAAAGCTCTTGCCGGCGCCGGCCATCAGCACACAACGAATGTCCGGGTCGGCGTCGGCCCGGGCGAGCGCATCCAGGAGCTCCGTATGCAGCGTTTTGTTGAGCGCGTTTCGCTTGTCGGGGCGATTCAGGGTCAGTATGCGCACCGTGCCCTGGGTATCTTCCAGCAGGAATTCGTTGGACGCCCGCATCAGACGGCCGCCTTGTGGGCCGCCTGCACTGGTGTGAGGGGAGCTTCATAAGGCCGGCCGAACGGGAGTTTTTCTCCTCGATTGATCACCGCCACCGCTGGGTCGTCGATTGAGACTGCCCGCAGCGCGCGCTTTTCTCTCGGGTCGAAGGATGTGCGCGCGTGCTGGACGGCAATGTTGTCCCACAGCACCAGTTCGTCGAGTTGCCAGCGGTGGGCGTAGACATACTTAGGCTTTTCCATGTGCGCCCACAGTGCCTTGAGCAACGGGCGGAATTCAGCGCGCTCCATACCGATGATCTCCTTGGTGACGGCGCGGCTGGCCGCGATGAAGGGCCTGCCGGTGCCAGGGTGTATGTCGATGAGCGGGCGTTCATATTCCACGACGACAGGGCCATCGTCATAGGGGTACACTGCTTCGAAGCGGGCTTTCAGGCCCTTTACCTTTGCGCGCAGCTCCGGGTCGAGTTCCTCGCACGCCAGCGTCACGTCCGAGAAAAGCGTCGCGCCGCCGGGCTCGGCTGCCGATGGGAGCACCAGTGCGTAGAGTGACCTTGCCTTAAGAATGTGAGGCGTGAAGCTCAGGTCCGAATGAAACGAGAGCTCGCCATTGCCGAAGAGGCCATCCTTGTGGACGTTGGAGACGTAGGTGGCTTTTTCGCTGGGGTCCGCGTAGATGATGCCGCCACGGTAGGACAGTTTGCCGCCGCCGACACACTCGCTCAGGCGCACCTGATCGTCGATGTCCATGCCGCCGCGGAACGAGAGCACACTGTACTTTGACAGCGCTTCCTTCAGCGTGCGCAGTTCGGCCTCGCTGTATTCGGGTTGCCGGGCGTCGAAGCCGCGGACTTCCGCGCCGAGCACCGGCGAGAGAGAGTGAAAAGTGATGGCCAAGGTAAACCTCCTGTGGTGGGAATCAATGGGTTGAAACGAGTTCGCCAAACCGGCGGACCTGGTGGTCGGCGTTGCCGAGCAGGATGTCGATAGCCATCAGGCGCTTAAACCAGTGGCCGACGCGCAGCTCGTTGCTCACGCCCATGCCGCCGTGCAGCTGCACCGCCTGCTGGCCGACGAAGCGCGCAGACCATCCGGCCTGGGCCTTTGCTGCAGCCGCGTTGGCGCTCCTCGCAGGGTGCCCCAGCAGCAACGTGGCCGAGGCCATCTGTGCCATCGACCTTGCCTGCTCGCACGCGATGTGCATGTCGGCCACGCGGTGGCGCAGCACCTGGAACTGGGCTAGCGGCTTGCCGAATTGCTGGCGCTGCTTCAGGTAGGCAATCGTGGTCGTGACCAGCTCGTCCATGATGCCGACGGCTTCTGAGCAAAGAGCCACCCTGGCGTGATCCAGCGCTAGTTCCACGGCAGGAAATGCCTTGCTTTCCGCGCCTACAAGCGCACCGGCGCTAACGTGCACGTCAATGAATTCAATATCGGCGCAGCGCCGGCGGTCCAAGGTGGGATAGCCCCGCATCGTGACACCGGGCGCGGCCGGCTCAACGATGAAGACGGACAGGCCGTGTGTGTTGGTGCGTTCGCCGCCGGTGCGTGCCAGCACAAGCAGGTGATCGGCGATGGGCGCATCCAGTACGGCGATCTTTGCGCCATTGAGCGCCCATCCATCGCCGCTTCGCTGGGCAGTGCATTGCACATCGCAGGTTTCAAAGCGGGACGCCGGCTCGCTGGCGGCAAACGCCAGAACCATGTCCCCCGCCGCAATCGCGGGCAGAAATGCGGCGCGCTGCAGATCCGTTGCGCCGGCCGAGATGAGTTCAGCGCACAGCACTGCGGTACTGAGGTAGGGCTCCAGAACCAGGCCGCGGCCGACCGCCTCCATCACGGCCATGCGCTCTTCGATGCCACAGCCCAGGCCGCCCGCTGACTCCGGCAGGCAGATGCCAAGCCAGCCGAGCTCCGCCATTTCCCGCCATCTGGCACGTGACCATCCTTCGCTGCCCGATGCCACGCGTTCCCATTCCGCCGTGTCGCCATGGGCAGCGAGAAACCGGTCGACCGTTTCAGCGACTAGCGTGGGGGCTTGGTGCACGTTCATCGCCGCGCTACCCCGTCGCCAAAAGGCTCGTCTCGCCGACGTATGGCTTCCTTGATGCCGTGGTCGGTTGCGTCCTGGCGGAACACGTCGCGGCTTCTGGCAAGGTGAGCGCGCGCGTCCATCTCCGCGGCAAGGCGCTGCATTGTGCGCACGCCCATGATCTCCAGGCCGAGGTTG
>RFSU01000004.1 GCA_009923795.1 Sphingomonadaceae bacterium | reverse complement strand
GTGCGGCCCATGCGTGCCGCAACAGCCTTTAGGGTCACGGCCTGCGGCCCGGCTTCGATCAAAATCGCGCTGGCAGCCTCTAGCGCGCTTGCGCGGCTTTCTTCAGGGGAGAGGCGACGGCGTTCTATTGACATCTTTGTTAGTAATCCTTAAATTTGCAGCGGCAAACTGGAGATTCGCGTATGTCCGCCGCCACCTTGAAGACGCCCCTTGATCTGACCATTACGCCGCGTGACCGGCGCTTTGGCCGCAACGCGCCTCAGGCCCGTTGGTGGATGGGTGGCGACCCGATTGCAACGGCTTTTTACAATGCCCTCTCCATCACCTTTCCTAAAGGAGAGGCGTTTTTCATCGAAAGCGTCAAGGCCTTTCGCGAGGGCGCGCCGGAAAAGCTGGAGCGGGAGATCAAGGCTTTTGTTGTTCAGGAAGTCATTCACTCGCGTGAGCATGTCTCTTTCAACAAGCGCATTGCGGAGGCTGGCTATGATATTCGCCATCTTGAGCAAAAAGTGACCGACTCGCTGGAACTGACAAAGGGCCGCCCGCAGATCCTCAATTTGTGCGTCACCATGGCGTTGGAACATTATACAGCGATCCTTGCGGCGCAGTTTTTGAATGATGCGACGACCTTTAAGGGCGCGGATCAAGAGCAGGCCAACCTGTGGAAATGGCACGCGATTGAAGAAATTGAGCATAAGGGTGTTGCCTATGACACCTGGCTGCACGCCACCCGCGATTGGACGCGTTTCAAGCGGTGGAAGGTCAAGAGCATCATGATGCTGCTCGTCACCAAGAATTTTTGGTCGAATCGTTTTGATGGGATGCTCGAACTTCTCGCCCAAGATGGGATTACGGGATGGAAGGCAAAGGCCCGCATTCTTTGGTATATGCTGGGCAATCCCGGCCCGATGCGCCGTTTGCTGAAGCCTTGGGCGGCATTTTTCCTGCGCGGATTTCACCCTTGGAACCATGACGACCGCAATCTGATTGCCTTGGTCGATAGCCAATATGAAGATGCCCGGCTGCGCACCCCGGTTGCCGCTTAAACGTCTGAATTTGCACGCGTGCAAAAAGGGGTTAGGGTCGGGATGTGACCAATATCGCCCCGACCCTTCAGACCGCGCGTCTTACGATCACCGCGCTCACATTGGCGCATTGGGAAGCCTATGCAGATGCTTGGGCAGACCCAGAGCTTACAACCTTCATTGGCGGGAAACCCCGCACCCGCCCGGAAAGCTGGACTAAATTCACCCAAGCTATCGGGCTGTGGCCGCTCTTCGGCTATGGCTATTGGGCCTTTCTGGATCGCGAGACGGGGGCGTTTCTTGGCAATGGCGGCCTTGCCTGCTTTGAACGTGGCATTGATGCGTTGGAAGGTTTTCCGGAAGCGGGCTGGGCTTTCGTCCCGGCGGCTTGGGGGCGGGGCCTTGCGACAGAGGCCATGGCGGCCATCCTCAATTGGGCAGATGGGCAAATCGCGTCAGAGATTCGATGCATTATCGATCCCGCGAATGTCGCGTCGGATCGTGTTGCATCCAAGCTTGGCTTTACACGATTTACCATGAGCGACGGTGCGCTCGGCCCGGTTCATGTCTATCGTCGGCCCGCGCCCGGCGCGGCATAGTTGGCTTGGGCTTGCCCTTGGCCGGGCGGACGTTAGAAGCCTGAACATGGACAGAATTCTTATCCGCGGCGGTAACCGCCTCAATGGTCGCATTCCCATCTCAGGCGCGAAGAACTCCGCGCTGACTTTGCTGCCGTGCGCGCTGCTGACTGATGAGCCGCTGACCCTGCGCAATTTGCCGCGCTTGGCCGATGTCGACAGCTTTGGCCATTTGCTCAACCAGCTTGGCTGTTCAACGATGATCGAAGGCGCGCGGCCTGAGGATTTTGGCCGTGTCATGACCTTGCGGGCCGGCAAAGTCACCGCGACCATGGCGCCTTATGATATTGTCCGCAAAATGCGGGCCTCTATCCTTGTGTTGGGGCCATTGCTCGCACGGGCAGGGGAAGCGACAGTCTCGCTTCCCGGCGGCTGTGCCATTGGCAATCGCCCGATTGATCTGCACTTAAAGGCACTCGAAGCCTTTGGGGCCGAGATTGAAACAACGGCAGGATATGTGACCGCGCGCGCCAAAAACGGTCGGCTTCCCGGCGGCACGATTGTGTTTCCGGTTGTCTCTGTTGGCGCGACGGAAAATGCGCTGATGGCCGCTGTCCGTGCCAAGGGCACATGCATTCTCGAAAATGCAGCGCGCGAGCCAGAAATTGTCGATCTATGCCGTTTGCTCGTCGCCATGGGCGCGCATATTGAGGGCATAGGCACTGAAAAGCTGGTGGTCGAGGGCGTGGAGCGTCTGCACGGGGCAACCTATGCAGTGATGCCCGATCGCATTGAAGCGGGCAGCTATGCCTGCGCCGTTGGCTTGGCCGGTGGCAAAGTGGATCTGGATGGTGCTTGCGCTGATGATATGCACGCAACCCTTGCTGCGCTGCGCGAAGCGGGCGTTGAAGTCACTGAGCGCCAGGGTGGCATCACTGTCGCGTCGGATGGGAAGCTCAATCCCTTAACACTTTCAACCGCGCCCTTCCCGGGCTTTGCAACCGATATGCAGGCCCAGTTTATGGCGATGTTGCTGCGAGCCAATGGGGCCAGTGTGCTGACCGAAACCATTTTTGAAAATCGCTATATGCATGTGCCCGAACTGGCCCGCATGGGCGCCGATATTCAGGTGAAGGGCCGGACAGCGGTTGTCCGTGGTGTTCAGCGGTTGGTCGGTGCCCCCGTTATGGCAACGGATCTGCGCGCCTCCATGAGCCTGATCATCGCAGGGCTGGTCGCCGAAGGTGAAACGCAGGTCGCCCGCGTCTATCATCTGGATCGCGGCTATGAGCGGCTTGAAGAGAAATTCGCAGCCGTCGGCGCAGATGTTGAGCGCGTCAGCGACGGTTAGAGCCAGACGTCAAGGGCGTGGATGGCAAGGCCCACCAGCCCGCCCACCAATGTGCCATTGATGCGGATATATTGAAGATCCCGCCCGACGGCGCTTTCGACGCGTCCGGTCACTTTTTCGGCGTCCCAGCCGCGGATGGTTTCTGACACAAGCTTTACAATGCCATCGCCATAGCTGGCGGCGGCCCCGACAGCGGCACGGCGGGCAAAGCGGTTGATCGACCGCCGCAATCCGTCCTCATTTTGCACAGTTTCGCCCAAATGGCGCAGCGCCTCTCCCAGACGGCCGGCCATCGCCCGATCCGGGTCTCGCGCGGCGCGAAGCAAGGCAGATCGGCCCTGTTGCCACAGGCTATCGATCCAGCTTTGCATGGCCGGATTATCGACCAGATTATCTTTGGTTGCATTGACGTGTCGTTGCATCGTCGCATCGTCTTGCAGGTCACGGGCGAGATCCAGAAGCATGTCGTCAATCTTCAGTCGAACAGGATGATCAGGGTCATCCGCCATATCCATCGCAAGTTTATTGAGCCCGGTGATGACGGCATTGGCCACATTTTCATCAAGCCCTGTCCAGCGCAATATGCTGCCAGCACGGTCATGAACCATCTGCCGAATAATCTCTTCATTCGACGCAATGATCAGGCTAGCGCGGTTGAGAATGCCATCGAGCAAAGGTTTATGGCGGCCTTCGCGCATCGCCGCCGTCAGCGTCTGGCCAAGCAATGGGGCGATATCCAGACGATGCAGCCGATCCACCAGCGCAGACTTTGCCGCGCCGCCCAGACGTTCATCATCCAGGCTTTCGAGAATGTCTGCGAGCAAGCGCGAGGCTCCGTCCCGAAGCCGGCCTGTTCCATTTCGGTCTGGGGTTGCAAGGAAACGGCCGATCGCACCTGCCACATCGACTTGGCGCATGCGGCGGGCAACCACGGCGGGGGTCAGGAAATTGGTCTTTAGAAAATTGGCAAGTGCCTCCCCAATCCGATCCTTATTGCGCGGGATGATCGCTGTGTGGGGGATGGGCAGCCCCATGGGGTGGCGAAATAAGGCGGTGACCGCAAACCAATCCGCAAGGCCGCCCACCATCGCGGCTTCGGCAAAGGCCTGCACAAATCCAATGGCGGGGTGAACCGGCCCTATGAAGCGGGTCGCGATATAGACCAGCCCCATCACAACTAGCATGCCCGTTGCCATGCGCTTCATACGGCGGACGTCATCCGCCGCCGCCGAAAAAAGCCCAGCGGCGGGTAGGTGCAGAAGTTTGTTTGGCGGGCGGCCTATGGCGTCACTCGGCCGGTTCAGCCGTCGCACCGCGCCGATATAGCCTTGCCTTAATCCGCGCGATCATCTTGGCGGGTAGGAGGCGGGGGGCATGAAGAGATGCTTCCTCATTGCCGCCAGTCGTCAAATGGTGGCGCAGCCAAGGGCCGACCCGTTCTTCAAGACCAACTGCAAGGCTGAAGCTTGCCGGCACAATAAGCAACGTGAGGACGGTCGAAACGATCAGCCCGCCAATCACGGTGACACCCATAGGCTGGGCAAAGGCCCCATCTCCGGTGAGGGCGAGCGCTGTTGGCACCATACCGGCCACCATGGCGACGGTGGTCATGACAATTGGCTGAGCACGCTT
This sequence comes from Sphingomonadaceae bacterium, assembly GCA_009923795.1. Classification (GTDB taxonomy): domain Bacteria; phylum Pseudomonadota; class Alphaproteobacteria; order Sphingomonadales; family Sphingomonadaceae; genus Aquisediminimonas. The sequence goes on along the minus strand of RFSU01000004.1, from coordinate 24,543 downwards.
ATGGCCAGCGTCAATGATCGCTTCAAACCTGGGCACCCCTTTGTTCATTTCCTCAAGCGCGAAGTCGACCAAAAGAATCGAGTTCTTCGCCACAATGCCGAACAGCATCAAAATGCCGATGAACACGGGCATGGAAATAGCAAAGCCAGTAATCTTAAGGGCAATGAGGCCGCCCAAGGGTGCCAACAGAAGCGATCCCATATTGACCAGCGGCGGGACAAAGCGATGATATAGGAGAACAAGCACGGCAAAAACCAAGGCGATGCCGGTCACGCAGGCGATCATAAAATTGGTCACCATTTCCTGCTGCCAGCGGGATTCGCCCAGTGTGAGCTTGGTCACACCCTGAGGCAGGTTCTTCATAACGGGCAAGGCATCAATAGCGGACATTGCCTCACTGCTCACATAGGGCTTGCCTGTCTTGGGGCTTACGGCGAAATCCGCGCCGATGGAGATGCGCCGATTTTGGTTGGATCGCTGGATCGTCGTCGGGCCTGCGCCAAAGGAGATCTCCGCCACTGTCTTGAGAGGCACTGACCCGCCCGTCGATGTCGGCACCGGCAGATTTTCCAGCGTGGATAGCGTCCGGCGCGACTCTTCGGATAAGGACACGCGAATGGGAACCTGACGGTCAGACAGCGAGAATTTGGCGCTATTCTGATCAATATCGCCCAAGGTCGCGATGCGGATCGTCTGGGACAAGGCCGCCGTTGTCACGCCCATGCTCGCGGCCAGATCGGCCCGTGGTTTGATCGTAATTTCGGGACGCAGCATGTCGCCGCCAATGCGCGGGGCGACAATTTCTTTCACGCCGCGCATTTCGTCGGCCAGTTTTTGCGCCGTTGTCGCAAGCGCGACAGGGTCACTCCCCCCAAGCGTGATTGTGACATCGCGACCCGAAAATCCTCCGGTTTGCGATTGGAAAGTCACACGCGCGTCTGGAATTTCGGCAAAGCGCTTCCCCCAAGCCTTTTGAAACTCGTCGGAGGTAACGTCTCTATTAGGAGAAAGGCGCAGATAAATTGTGGCCCGACCGGGATCAATATCTGCAAAGGCGGCCATGACTTCAGGCGCCTCTTTATTCAACTGGTTCTGGACGCGCTCCACAAGCTCGGACGTTTGCTTGAGCGTAGTGCCCGGTACCATCTCAATCCGCACTTGCGAATAATCAAAGTCCATGGTGGGCTGGAACTGAAACGGCAACAATAAGACCATGCCGACCGTGGCAACCAGAGACAGGGCCCCTGCGCCAACCACGTAGCGCCGATTGCCCAATGTCCAGCGCAGGACGGCCATATACCAATCCATGACCTTGCCTTCGCCATGCTTTTCCTCGCCATGGGCCTTGAGGAAATAGGCGGCGATCATCGGCGTAATCATGCGCGCCACAGCAAGGCTGAGCATGACGGCAGCAACCACCGTGAAGCCGAAATTCTTAAAAAATTGGCCGGAGACACCCGGCATCATGCCGACGGGCAGGAAGACGGCGACAATAGAGAATGTGGTTGCAACCACGGCAAGGCCGATCTCATCGGCGGCTTCAATGGCTGCCTGATAGGCGGATTTGCCCATCCGCATATGGCGCACGATATTTTCGATTTCGACGATGGCATCATCCACCAGAACGCCCGCCACCAGGCTGAGCGCGAGCATGGAAATCTGGTTCAGGCTGAAGCCAAGCAGTTCCATAAACCAGAAGGTTGGGATCGCGGACAAAGGAATTGCGATGGCGGAAATGATCGTTGCCCGCCGATCTCGCAAGAAGAGCCAAACCACCAGAACGGCAAGAATGGCCCCCTCGATCATCGATGAAAGGGACGATTTATACTGCGCCTTGGTATAATCGACCGAGGTGTAAAGCTCGGTAAAGTGGATCTTTGGATTTTCTTTTTGGATCTTGCGCAGCTCAACCCAGACAGCATCATAGACCTTGACATCGGACGCCCCCTTGGCGCGCTGCACGGAAAAGCTGAGCACCTGTCGCCCGTTCATGGTCGAAAGCGAGCGCTGCTCCCCATAAAGATCGCGGACTTCGGCAATAGATGAGAGTTTGACAAAGCGGCCACCGCCGAGCGCAATGTTGGTGTCGCCCAACTGAAACGCATTGCGCGCATTGCCCAGCACTCGAACCGATTGTTCCGCGCCCGCAATTTCGGTGCGCCCCCCGGCGGCATTCAAATTCGTCTGACGCAGCTGGCTATTCACTTGCGCAGCGGTAATGCCGAGCGCTTGCATTTTTGCCGGATCGAGAATGACGCGGATTTCGCGGTTCACCCCGCCTTCACGGTTAACAGCGGCAGCGCCCGGAACACCTTGCAGCCGCTTGACGACAACATCATCTACATACCAGCTGAGCTGTTCCAGCGACATGTCGACGGCCTCAGCTGAAATATAGGCAATGGGCTCACCCGTCGTGTCGACGCGGTTCACCTGCGGCTCAAGAATGCCATCGGGAAGGTCGCTGCGCACCTTGGTCAGCGCATCGCGAATATCATTCACGCCGCGGTCGACATCTGTGCCCAACTGAAACTGGACAAAGGTCATCGACATGCCTTCGCGCACGGTCGAGTTAATCTCATCGACGCCATTAATGGCGCGCAAAGAGGGCTCGACAATCTGGGTAACCTGCTTTTCCAACTCGGTTGGTGCGGCGCCCGGCTGGCTGATGATGACCTGCGCACCCGGAAATTCGATATCCGGGTTGTTGTTCACATCCATCCTGCTGAAGCTGACGACGCCAAGCAACAACAGGGCGATGAACAGCACAATTGGCGGAACCGGGTTGCGAATGCACCAGGCCGATATGTTCCGGAAGTTCATAAGATCAGTCTCAATTCCCTGTCTTGCGGACAGGAATAACGGCTTCGCCTTCATTCAGGAACGCGCCAGCGGAGAGCACCACTTGCTCCTGCCCATTGAGGCCGGAGAGAATGGTAATGCCTGCATCAGACACATCCCCGACTTTAACGGGGCGGCGTATCACTTTGTTATTTGGGCCGACGACGAAAACATAATTGCCCTTCTCGTCGCTTTGAACGGCTGATTCAGGGAGCAAGGGGGCCATTTTCGAACCTGAGCTTAACGAGGCTGTGGCAAAGCCGCCGGGGCGGATTTCCTTGGCATAGGGCAAAGCGATCCGCACCATGCCCTGGCGGGAAGCGGGATCGATGACCGGCGGCATTTGCCAGATCCGGCCAGTAAAGGATGTGCTGGCCCCAACTGGTGTCACCTTGGTTGTGGCCCCGACGCTGAGCTTTGCCAGATCTGCCTCAGCAAGTTGGGCGCGCATCTCCATTTCCCCATCTTTGGCGATGCGGAACAAGACAGCGCCGCTGCCGCCGACAACCTGACCCGGCTCCACATTCCGGGCGAGCAGAAGGCCGCTCGCAGGCGCGCGAATATCCAATCGTCCGATGCGCGCGCGATTTTCGCCAAATTGGGCGCGAGCCACATTTAGACGGGCAGCCGCTACGTCGCGCTGCGCCGTTTTGCGGTCGATGTCCGTCTTTGAAATAAAGCCGCGCTCTGCCAGCGTCTTGGCGCGGTCGAGTTCATTTTGAGCAAGTCGCGCGTCTGCTTCGGCGACGCGGATCTGCGCGCCGAGAGACTCAGATTGTTGTGACTGAACTTGGCGATCAACGCTGGCCAAAATCTGCCCTGCGCGCACCCAATCGCCCGTTTCGACGAAAACGCGTGTCACCATGCCGCCTTCACCAACCGCACCAATGGGCATATCCCGGCGCGCCGCCAACGACCCGGTTGCGCTGATCATGCTGTCGACCATATTGGATCCCGGCACGATGACCGTGACCCGGGGGGCTTGGCGCGACGCTTCTGACTGTGCGGCGGGTGTATTGCCCCCACCAAGGAAGCGGGAGGCAAGAATCGCCAGAATGATAGCGCCCAAGATCGCAGCGATGATGATGTTCCGCCGCTTCTTTTGGGCTGCTTCTAGCTCAAAAGAATCATCAAGGGTGTCCGCATGGCGGGTAAAGTTGGTTTCCACGTTCATTATGTTCGCTTTCAGCCTGACTCGTGCATCAGGGGGATTGGATAAGGTGTGTTACCGAAATAAGTCACCGAGCGCAAGATAATTGCCGCGCGCGCTTCACCATTGATCCAAGCTTCTGACCATATGAGATATTTTAGGCAAGGGCCAGATAATGAAAACCTAACCTTTTTTGGGTTGCAAAGCCCGAATTTCTGCCGAACCATTCCGACCAGGCAAAATATGGGAGAATGGCAATGGAAATCTTTGGCGGGGCCGGCTGGCTTATGACCATTTTGTTAGGGGGCATTGCGGGCGTGATTGGAAAGCTGCTGATGCCCGGCAAAGATCCCGGCGGCTTTGTCGTCACCGTTTTGCTGGGCATTGCTGGGGCGTTGTTGATGACCCTGCTGGGCCGGGCGATTGGCTGGTATGATGCGAATGAAGGGGCGCATGTTCTTGCTGCAATTCTCGGATCTGTCATTCTCCTGTTCATCTATCGCCAGATACATAAGGGCCGAAACGGGCCTCCGAGTCTGTAAATCCTGATTTTGGGCTTGGGCATAAAAGCGAAGGGAATGGAGAATGCGTCACCTGCTTTTGAAAGGCTTGAGCGCCGGCTTGCTCGCCCTAGCAGCACCTGCGATGGCGTCTCATCCGGCCCTTGGTGCGGTGGAAGGGACGCGACTGGAACTGCAGGCACGCGGTGCGGTGCAGGTGGTGCCTGATCTGCTAATGCTAAGGGCCGGCGTCGTTGCGCAAGCGGCAGATGCGGCAGCGGCGATACGCGAAAATGCGGCGCGCATGGCGCGGGTACAGGCCGCTCTGCGGCAGGCCGGCCTCAAAGATCGAGAGACACGAACCGAAGCCGTCTCACTGACGCCGCAATATCGCTATGCACCAAATGAAGCGCCCATCGTCACTGGATATCAGGCATCCAATAGCCTTTCGATTCGCGTGCGGGATTTGACGCGTGCTGGCAGCTTGATCGATGCCCTTGTGGGGCAGGGCGTTAATCAGATTGATGGGCCGATGTTCTTGGTCGAAGATCGGACGGCGGCGGAGGATCGGGCGCGCGTGTCAGCGCTCCAGACCTTGCAGGCGCGCGCCGCGCTCTATGCCCGATCGGCCGGAATGACGGTACACCGGATTGTTTCGATCAGCGAAGCCGGCGATGTGGCCGCGCCCATGCCCTATTTGATGGCGCGGTCGGCCGCATCGGCCAGCGGCCAAGCTCAGACCGAGATTATGCCAGGAGAGCAGGAGATTGCCGTCACGGTGACCGCTGTGTTTGAGATGCGGCCTGCCAATAAGCCGTGATTATGGTTCTGATCTGCGGCCAAAGCGGCGTGCCCAGCGCAGCAGGCAAAGGCCAAGCAAGGCGGATCCCGCAGCGGCGCCATAGGTCATCGCGGAAACCCCGCCAAACAGCGTGCCGCCATTGATGATAAGTGCAGCGGTAAAACTGATGACGCTGCCAATCAGAATATTGGCTAGGGCATCGCTCCCCTGAAAGTCGCGCTTCAAAGCCGTGACGGCCCACCCCATCACACCACCCAGCAACAGCAAAAATAAAACATTCGTCATAGTCCGAGCCTAGCAACCAGCAGCGGCGCAATCAATGAGGTCGCCCGGTTTCTGAGAGGCTTAGGCTAGTAACGGCGGCGACGATCGTGCAGGCTTTTATAATGTTGTAACCGGGTGACGCGCAGACCCGGCAGCCCGGATTGCGCAATGGCGCGCTGCCATTCGCCTAGCTCTTCTTCGGTCAGGCCATATCGGTCACAGACTTCATGGGCCGTCAATAATCCGCCATTCACAGCCGCCACAACCTCTGCCTTGCGCCGAGCCACCCAGCGTTTGGTGGAGGGCAACGGCAGCGTTTCCAGCGTGAGCGGTTCGCCCAATGGGCCAATTATCTGTGTCGGGCGAGCTTTGCTATTCTCGCTCATTGTTCACCTAATTCAACAAGAGTTGTTGATCAGACCGCTTTTGGCGGGGCATTGGAAAGCTGAATAAAGCTCTAAGGTTAACAAAAAGCCTATCTGGGCAGATAAATATTATCTCCCGCTTTTGTGCTGCAATTTGGATGGCTTGCCATTATGTGCGCGTTCTATGATCGATCTGTTTCAGCTTGATGGCCCGGCCAAGGCCCGCCGCATTGTCGTTGCGATGTCGGGCGGGGTGGATTCGTCGGTTGTGGCAGGTCTTGCCGCGCAAACAGGTGCGGAAACCATTGGCATCACGCTGCAGCTTTATGATCATGGGGAAGCGGTGAACAGGTCTGGAAGCTGCTGCGCTGGCCGCGATATTCGCGATGCGCGCGCCGTCTGCGATCAGCTGGGCATAGCCCATTATGTGTTCGATCATGAAAGCCGGTTTCGAGAAACGGTGATCGACCAATTTGCCGATGACTATATGAACGGGCGGACGCCCATTCCCTGCGTCCGTTGCAATATGGGGGTAAAGTTCACCGATCTGTTCCGCCTTGCCAAGGATTTGGGGGCGGATTGTCTCGCCACGGGCCATTATGTCCGCCGGGTCGAAGGGCCAGCGGGTGCTGAATTGCACCGGGCGCATGACCCCGCGCGCGATCAAAGCTATTTCCTTTTTGCAACCATGGCGGAACAGCTCGATTATCTCCGTTTTCCGCTGGGCGGTATGCCCAAGGCGGATGTCCGCGCCATTGCGGCCGATCTGGGTCTGGGCGTTGCGGCAAAGCCGGACAGTCAGGATATCTGCTTTGTTCCCAATGGTGATTATGCGTCGGTCGTTCGCAAGGTGCGACCAGAAGCCGAAGCCGATGGCGCGATTGTGGATATGGAAGGCCGGGAACTGGGCCGCCATCGAGGGCTGATCCATTATACCGTGGGCCAACGCCGAGGACTGGAAATTGGCGGCTTGGCGGAGCCACTTTATGTCGTCCGTCTCGATCCTGAAAAGCAACAGGTCGTGGTTGGGCCGAAGCGGGTGCTTGCCGTATCGGCGGCCCGCATCACCGAACCGAATTGGCTCGCCGCGGTTGAAGACAGGCCGGTATTGGCAAAGGTGCGCTCGCTTGCCAAACCCGTGCCCGCTCGCATGCAGGGGGATTGGCTTGTTTTTGACGATCCAGAATATGGCGTGGCCCCCGGCCAAGCGGCCGTCCTTTACGCGGGGGATCAAGTGCTGGGCGGCGGATGGATCGCAGAAACGCGCAGCGCCGCGGCCGAGATGATCGCCGCCTGATCCGGCGCACCCCTTGCATTCCAAGGCGGCGCGTATAGGCTGAACGCGAAAAATTGGGGGAGCTAATGCGATGGCGAGTTTACAGGCACGGGCTTTTGCCTTTTTTCTGCGCACGACAGGATTTGTCCGAAAAAACTTCACAGGCGGCCCGACGCTGCGCCAATCGATTGAAAAGGCGCGTCAAGCGCCGCGTCAATTACCGACGGCCAAGCAGCAGGCGAAGCTCAATATCCGCGAAGAAGCGTTCGACGGCCATCCCGTCTGGCATATCGCGCCAAAGCAAGGCAGCGGCCGCACGCTCCTTTACTTCCATGGCGGCGGCTATGTTTATGCGGCGTCAAATTTTCACTGGGCCTTTCTCTGCCATTTGGCTGAGGCATATAATATCTCGATCATCGCGCCGCTCTATCCGCTTGCGCCCGAACATTCGGCAGAAACGACAACGCGGTTTGCTTTGGACATTTATCGCCAAGTCTTGGCGTCCTGTTCGGCCGAAGATCTTGTGGTTGGCGGCGACAGTGCAGGTGGGGGCCTGACTGCAGCCACGCTGATGGCCGCGCGCGATGCGGGTCTGCCCATGCCTGCGCGTGCGCTGCTCATTTGCCCTTGGCTCAATGCAGAGCCGGATCACCCAGATCAGGCCATAATCGAGCCGCGCGATGCCATTTTGACGCGCAGCGGCATTGCCGATGCGGGGCGGATCTATGCAGGGGCCTTGTCTGTGCAGGATCCCCGTGTGAGCCCCATTCATGGCGACTGGTCGGGCTTTCCGCCGCTTTATGTTTTGAGCGGTGGCGATGACATTTTGGTCGCGGATGCCCGCGCACTCCAGGCGCGCCTACCCGATCATGTCTATCAGGAAGAGGCCGGGATGATCCATGACTGGCCCATCTTCACCTTCCCCGAAAGCCGCGCGGCGCAAAGGCGGATGGCCGAGTTCATTACCGCTTAGCCGACCTGCCTATCCTGTTTGATCAGGGGTAAAGCAGGCTTTCGGCCCAGCTTTCCCCTGCACGCAGGAAAAGCCGGCGGTGGTGCAGCCGGTGTTCCCGGTCTTCCCAAAACTCGATCCGCTCTGGCGTCACGCGATAGCCGCCCCAATGCGGCGGGCGGGGAACATCCTGCCCCTCATAACGGGCACGCACCTCTTCAAAGCGGGCTTCGAACACATCCCTGTGACTAAGCGTCTCTGACTGGAGCGAGGCCCAAGCGCCAAGTTGTGAATCGCGTCCACGCGACGCGAAATAGGCATCCGCCTCTGTGCCTGAAACGGGCGCGATAGCGCCTTCAATCCGCACCTGCCGCCGCAAAGACTTCCAGTGAAACAAAAGCGCGACCTGTCGGTTTCCAGCCAGCTGCCCGCCCTTGCGGCTCTGCTGGTTGGTGTAAAACACAAAGCCATCCGGCCCATGCCCCTTGAGGAGCACCATCCGCACGCTGGGCCGCCCATCCGTGCCCGATGTCGCAAGCGCCATCGCGTTGGAATCATTGATCTCGCTCTCATGCGCCGCGTGGAACCATGTGTCGAAAAGGGAAAAGGGGTCGGTCATACCCCCAGTTAGCTGTGTGCGTCGCGCCTGACCAGCCGTCTTGGCAAAGGCCCCACAACCGCCTCATACGCCCCCTTTTTTCTGGAACAAATCCCCGATCGAGAAGCTTTAGGCGCGATTTGCATCTATAGTCCTGTATCAATGGCTTAGTAGTTTACGCCTAAAAACTAGCCGTTAATCCTTATCAAATACCTCTAAAGATTAACGCAATTCTCCCAAAAACACAGATATTTCGTTTCATTTTCCGGTGTTGCAGAAAAATCACACCCGAATTCATATCGATAACTTCCATCAAAATCACATTGCCTGTCGCGGCTGAGATGCGCAGGGGGCGAACATGGTTCAATCTCATTTTGGTTAAGATGAGATGTTCTAAATTATGGAAATTACGCAATTTCTAGAGTTAACAGGGGGATTTATCCGTGAAGACGACCCAAAAGATCTCAAGCCTGAAGGCGGGCGTTGCGCCCGTCGTTCTTGGCTTTGCATTGCTTGCCACGCCTGCGTTCGCGCAGCAGTCGACCGATGACGAGAAGGCCTCTGACGAAATCGTCGTCACCGGCACGCTCATCGCCAATCCGAACCTTCAGCGCTCGGCGCCGGTCAATGTGACGACGGCGGAAGAAATCGATCTTCTCCAGAGCAACGTTGCTGAAGAAGTTCTGCGCGAAATCCCGGGTATCGTCCCGAGCACCGGTTCTGCTGTGAACAACGGCAACGGCGGTAACTCGTTCGTCAACCTGCGTGGCCTTGGTTCCAACCGCAACGTTGTTTTGCTGGATGGCCGCCGCGTCGTTCCGGCAACGCTGGAAGGTCAGTTCGATCTTAACAATGTTCCGCTCGCCTTGGTTGAGCGCGTTGATGTGCTGACGGGTGGTTCTTCGACCACTTATGGTGCCGACGCTATCTCGGGTGTTGTGAACTTTGTCACCAAGCGTGACTTCACCGGCTTTGAAGCGACCTTCTCTGAACAGATTACCGAAATGGGTGACGGCAACACGATGCGTTTTGACGCAACGACCGGTGCCAGCTTTGACGATGATCGCGGTAACGTGATTTTGAGCATGGGCTATCAGGAAGCGGATCCCGTCTATCAGGGCGACCGCAAGATCGGCGAGCAAACAATCGATTCCTTCTCCGGCAACAATGCTGGTTCGGGCACGACCTTCCCGACCCGTTTGGTGCTCTCGGTTCTGGGGTCGCGTCAGATCACGTCGACTTCGGCTGGCGATGTTCTGGGCGCCTATACGCAGCCTTATAATTACAACCCGCTCAACATCTTCCAGACGCCGTTCAAGCGATACAACATGTATGCTCAGGGCCGTTATGAAGTTGCCGACGGCATTGAGTTTTACTCACGCGCCCTGTTCTCCAAGAACCAGGTCAACACGATCATCGCGCCGTCCGGCTCCTTCGGCATCGCCGTCCAGCTTCCGGTCAGCAACCCGTTCTTGACAACGAGCATCCGCAACACGCTCTGCTCCACGCAGGATTCGGATGCCTTGACGACGGGCCGTCAGCTTCTGACCCAGGCTCAGTGCGATGCAGCCGCTGCTGCTCTCAGCCCGACCAGTGCTGCCTATAAGGAACTGACCGTGACGCTGTCGCGTCGTGCAGTCGAAGCGGGGCCACGCATCAGCCAATATCAGAACACCGTGTTTGATTATGTCGCGGGTTTCCGCGGCGGCATCACCGACAGCATCAACTATGATCTGTCGGGCGGTTATGGCGAAGCTGAAAAAGTCCAGACCATTAAGGGCTATTTGCTCAACAGCCGTATTCGTCAGGCTGTGCGTGCAACCAGCAAGACGGCCTGTATCGATACGAGCAACAGCTGCGTTCCTGCCAACTTCTTCACCAGCGGTGCAGATCTGAGCCCAGCTGCTGTCGCGTTCATGCAGCAGAGCTCGACCGTGCAGGTCAAGACCACTTTGGCGCAGGCCAAGGCCTTGGTCTCGGGTGACTTTGGCGTAACCTTGCCGACCGCTGGCGATGCTGTGTCCTTCGCTGTTGGCAGCGAGTATCGCAAATACACTGCCCGTCAGGCATCGGATGCTCTTGCAAAGAGCGGCGATCTGGCCGGTGCCGGTGGCGCTGCTCCGGACATCAACGGGGGCTATAATGTCTATGAAGCCATTGGCGAGCTCGTCGCGCCGCTGGTTCAGGACAAGGCCTTTATTCAGGATCTGACGCTGGAAGCTGGCGTTCGTTACTCCAGCTACACGGTTGATGCCGCCAACAGCCCGTCCTTCAAGACCACCACCTATAAGGCTGGCGGCAGCTGGACCCCGGTTGATGGCCTGAAGATCCGCGGCAACTATGCGCATGCTGTTCGCGCGCCGAACATCGGTGAGCTGTTCTCGCCGGTCAACACCGGCCTGACCAACTTGTCGAACGATCCGTGCGCCACGCTGAATGACAGCAACGCGCGAATCCGTCCGGCCCCAACGGGCGTCCTTCGCGATGTCTGCTTGGCTCAGGGGGCTCAGTCCTTCAACGTGGATACCATTGCCCAGCCGACCGCCGCTCAGGCAAACTCCACGAGCGGTGGCAACATCAACCTGAAGCCTGAAACCTCGAACAGCTACACTGTTGGCGCTGTCATTCAGCCGGCAGCGCTGGATGGCTTCTCGATGACCGTCGATTACTACAACATCAAAGTCTCGGGCGCTGTAAGCTCACCGGGCGCCGGCGACGCAATTGATGCGTGCTTCGGTGCAGGCAACCTCTCGGTCACCAACCCGGCCTGTTTGGTGATCCGTCGTGATCCGCAGACGGGCGGCCTGAACGGTGAGCCTTCAACGACACCTGGCCTGTTCCTGGCTTCGTCGAACCTGGGGAGCTTGAAGACGGACGGTATCGATCTGTCGGTCAACTATAAGCGCGACATTGGCTTTGCTAAGCTGTCGATGGCCATGAACGGCAACTGGACGAACACGTCGACCTTCCAGGCGACGCCAAGCTCGCTGAACCGTGAATGCACGGGCTATATCAGCGCAAATTGCGGTTCGTTGCAGCCGAAGCTTCAATGGTCGCTGCGTACAACGCTCGGCTTTGAAAAGATCGATGTGTCGCTGCTGTGGCGTCACATTGACAGCTTCGTTCAGGAGCCAGACGATGTTGAGAACGTCAATGGTCCTGCCTTTAAGGGCACCAAGGCTGGCTTCGGTACGGTCGATTTTGGTAAGATCCCATCCTACGACTATTTTGATCTGTCGTCGCGCGTGAAGATCACCGACAATCTGACCCTGACCCTGACGGTTCAGAACCTGTTGGATAAGAAGCCCCCGCTGACGGGTGCGACGATCGGTTCGACGGCGTTCAACAGCGGCAACACCTATCCGTCCACATATGACGTTCTTGGACGTCGCTATGCGGCTTCGGTGAAGGTTAGCTTCTAATCCAACTGACATTCTAAACGGAGAAGGGCGGGTCTTTGACCCGCCCTTTTCTTTTGTGCTTCGGAGATGAACTTGCGCGTCTCAGACCACGCGGCCTGCGCCAGATTGCGGCCTAAAGGGTAACGTCAACCCCTGCTGAGCGCGCGACCTCGTGCGCCCATAATGTAACCTTCTCTATCTCATCGGCATGGGCGCTTTGCGCCTGTTCCTGCTCAAGCAGTCGTTCCTGCGGTGAGAAGTCATGCCCAAATTTGGAATGTTGGGTCAGGGCGCGGCTCTTCAGAACCGCCTCGATGTGCGTACCGTCCATATTGGGCACCAGATGCTGGCATAGGCGCGGCAGCACCTCTTCCGGATGCTGGGTCAGGCGCTCACTATCGATCATCAGCACCCGCGCGGCCAATGGCCCCGATTTTAGCGATTGGAACAGCTGGTGCTGTACAAGCCAGCCAAGTGCCGCAACCTGAAGGTCGCTCATGCGGAGATAATCTTTTGCCGTGAAGCCGAAATTGATCATGCCGAGATCGATTTGATATTCCAGCAATTCCCGCACCCACAATCTGCACCAGAGACCTTTACGGGCAACGGATGTCAGGAAAATGGGAAGGGGGGCATATAGCAAGATGGCCCGGCTTTCCGGGCGGAGTGTTAGGATGGCCCGTGCCAGATGATTGACCAAATTGGAGGGCTTCACGACGACGGCATCGGTTCCCGTCATCGGTCGCGCGAGCAAGGCGAGGCCTTGATCCAGCCGTCGCGCCACATCTGGGCCAGATCGGCCCCGGCGCACAGCACCAATCAAATCATTCAACACCTGTGGTTCGCTCAGCGTCGACACGCCCCCGTCGCTGAGTGCCTTCGTCAGAAGGGTGGAGGCGCAAAAGGCGGAGTGAAAGATAAAGTGCAGGGGGCTTTGAGAGATTTGGGCGAGTGCAATGTCGTCAGCTGCCAGCGACCGTGCCTCACCGACCTGTGCGAGATTCTCGTCGGACAGAAAGGGGGTTTCCGCACGGCGCGGCCAAGACACCTGCCGGAACTGGAATGCGTCTTGCGTATCATCATAGCGGTGCACCAGCCAGTCTGCGTCACTTAGCAGAAGATTGAGGGCGGTTTGATCGGCAGGCATCACATTGTCTCGACATTTTCATGCAGGTCTGCAATGTGTTAACCGATAGCATAGCGCGCGCCAAGGATTGCAATGACCGCCCAAGCCTCCGCTTCCCCTGTTGCTTTGAATTCGGCTGGTTTAGGGGCTTTGCGAGAGGGACATCCCGAAACGGCGATCCGTCATTTCATGGATGCTATCGCCCTTGATCCTCAGGCAGTGCCGCTTTGGATGAATTTGGCAACAGCGCATCGTGCCGCCAATCAATCCGATGGGGAACTCAAAGCCTTAGAGGCTGTGCTGGATCTTGATCGCCTTCATGTCATGGCCTGGCTGCGCAAAGGTCAATTGCATCAGCGCGAACAGGATGACGCTCAGGCCCTCTCGGCTTGGCGTGCGGCGGTTCAGCTGGCGGATAGTCTTCAGACCTTAGCGCCAGATATCGCGCGTGATCTTGCTGCGGGCAAGGCCTTTCTCGACGCACGTGGAGGGCAACTTGTCACCGCCGTTGAAGCTGCTTTTGACGGTTTTTTGGATGAGGCCGATGGCCAAAGCCAAAGGCGGGTTGATGCGTTTGTAAAGGTCGCAACCGGGCAACGGCAGGTTTATTCAAATCAGTGCGCGGGGCTTTATTACCCCTTTTTGCCAGCGGATGAGTTTTTCGACGATCATCATTTCCCTTGGTTTGAAGAGCTGAATGCCAAGGCTGACGCGATCCGCGCTGAGTTTGAGGCGCTATATTCTGACCCGGGAGAAAGTCTGCAGCCCTATATTCGGCTGGATAAGGGCGGCCCCGAAGCGCAATGGAGTGACTTGAACAATTCGCTTGATTGGGGCGCATTGTTTCTTTGGGAATTCGGGCGGCCAAATGAGGCGGTTCTTGCGCGCTGCCCGGTGACGGCTAAGGCCGTTCGGTCGATTCCGAGCGCATTTATTCCGGGGCGGGCGCCAAATGTTATGTTCTCAATCCTGCGACCCGGCGCGCATATTCCGCCCCATACAGGGGTGACAAATACGCGTGCTGTTGTGCATTTGCCTTTGATCGTTCCCGAGAATTGCAGCTTTCGCGTCGGTGGTGAAACGCGGCTGTGGGAGGAGCGGCGCGCCTTTGCCTTTGACGATACGATTGAACATGAAGCGTGGAATAAATCGTCGAAATTCAGGGCAATCTTGATGTTAGACGTCTGGAATCCGCATCTGAGTGAGATTGAGCAGAAAGCAATTCTTAACTATTTCAACGCTATCGACGCCCTGGGTTTTGGCGGTCTCGCCAAAATTTGATATGGTGCCAGCATAAATATTAGGGTCTGATTTTATGAGAAAGATTATTTCATTCGGGATGGTCGGCATGTTCTTGGCTTCGGCGGTGTCGGCTGAGGTGAGCGCGCCGTCAGAGAAGCCCAAGGATCGCCGGGATCCGGATTATGTGCGCTGCAGGGTTCTTGATGTCACGGGCTCGCTCGTGAAGAAGGACAAGGTGTGCAAAACAAACCGCGAATGGGAAGCTTTGCGAACCCGCAATAATAGCGAGGCCGAACGCTTCATCGAACAGAATCGGACAGGTACCAATCAAGGCAGTTAAACCATCGCACCGGGCGGCTTCTCGGCCGACCCCGCATGACGGCCAGCTGTCAGTCGCGGATCGCAGCGCGCTTGATCGTGCGCGATCCGCTCTTGGTCAGAAAGATGTTGCCCTGCTGGGGGCCGCGCTTGATCAATTGAGCGCAACAGGGCGACGTCATTTTGACGCGCTTGCGCTTTTTCTTGACCTTGGGGTGCTCTGCGCGGAGCGTGCAGACCATGATCAGGCCGCCACCTATTTTGGCTGGGTGTTTGAGTGTAACCCGCATGAGACGCGCGCGATTATAGGACTGCTTGCTGCACTTTCAGAATCCCCCCGGGGACATGATGTGGCGGCACTTATTGCCAAGATTCAGGCCCATCACCAGACGAACAGTGCCATATTCACTTGGTGCGGCCTTGCGGCCAGTGCCGGCGCTTTGCCCGATCTTGCGATCGACTGTTATGAAAAGGCGCTTCGGTTTGATGCGCAAAACAAAGTCGCCCGGCATAATCTAGCCACCAAGTTCCGCGAACATGGCCAAGAGGCCAAAGCCCTGCGCGTGATTGGTGCTTCTGATACAGGCCACCTCCCGCCTGAAAGCTGGATGTTGCAAGCACATCTCCTTGCCGATCAGGGGGATTATCAAACGGCCCTTAATGCCTATGTGAGGGCCTTGGATCAGGATCCCGGGCTCATTGCCGCGCATGAAAGCCTTGCCCGATTGCTGCCGCAGCTTGGGCGCGCGCCGGATGCGTTGAACGCCTATTGGGCCGCCTTAGAGCGGCATCCAGACCATCGTGCGCTATGGGCTTCGGCAATCGCTGCAGCTAAGGATTTGCGAATGGGGGCAGAGCTTGAGAGCCTTGCCACGTCCGCCTGTGATCGATTTGGAGCCAGTTCGGATTTGCTCGTCGCTCTGGCGCTGGGCTTTGCCTATCAGGGCAATACATCCCTTGCCATTGCGCAGCTTCGGCGTGTTTTGGCCGCAGACCCTCAGAATATTGGCGGCCATCTTCATCTGGTTCCCTTGCTGATCGCGGAGGGCAGTTTGGCGGAGGCGGAAGCATCGGCGCTGGCCGCGACGCAGCTTGACCCGCTTGATCAATCCGGTTGGTCTTGGCTCACGCTTATTTGGCGACTTCGCAATGACCCCCGCGAAGCTTGGCTTGCCGACTATGATCGATTTGTTATCTCGCTTGATCTTTCTGGCGCCATGAATGCCGCCGATGTTGGCGGCCTGAGCGCGCTGTCCGAGCATTTGAGCCGATTGCACAAGACGAGCCATCATCCCTTGGAGCAGTCCCCTCGAGGTGGCACCCAGACCAGAGGGGATATCTTCCAGCGGAACGATCGAGTTTTGCAAGCTGTAAAGGCGCATATTCGTGCCGCCGTGGAAATGGCCGTCCGCGCCCTGCCCGAAGACCCCGCGCATCCTTTTTTGAGCCGCAAGGCGCATAGTGTGGATTTTGCCGGGGCATGGTCTGTCCGCCTTCATAAAGGGGGGCATCATGCCCCTCATATTCATCACAAGGGCTGGATGAGTTCTGCCTTTTATGTCGCCTTACCTGGCTCGGTGCTCCGGGACGACACACAGGATGGGTCGCTGACCTTTGGTGTGCCAGCGGTTAATCTGGCCGTCCCCTTAGCGCCTCGCCGGATCGTGACGCCAAAGCTTGGTCAGCTTGTCATTTTTCCATCCTATTTCTGGCATGGCACCCTGCCATTTGAGGATGATGCGCCGCGGCTCACAATGGCCTGCGACATGCTGCCCGCGTCTTAAGCTAAGCACCGCCAGCGCACCGGCCTCCTCACGTCAAAACCAACTGCCCATCGCCTTCATCGACATGAACGGTCGATCCATCCGGCACGTCGCCCCTTAGGATTTTATCGGCCAGCGGATCTTGCAGATATTTCTGCACCGCGCGTTTCAAGGGGCGGGCGCCATAGATGGGATCATAGCCGACCCGGCCCAGCCAAGCGCGGGCAGCATCGGTCAGGTCGAGTTGCACCTTGCGTTCCGCCAGAAGCTTCGCGACCCGGCTCACCTGAATATCGACAATCGGCGCCATGTGCTGGGCGCTGAGGCGGTGGAAGAGGATGATTTCATCCAGCCGGTTCAGAAATTCGGGCCGGAAATGGGCACGCACCATATCCATCACCTGCAGCTCGACAGTCTCCACGCTGTCATCTTCGCCAAGGCCGGCAATGAATTGCGATCCCAGGTTGGACGTGAGCACGATGATGGTATTGGTGAAGTCCACCGTGCGGCCCTTGCCATCGGTCAGGCGGCCGTCATCCAGCACCTGCAGCAAGATGTTGAACACATCGCCATGTGCCTTTTCGACCTCATCGAACAACACGACTTGATAGGGCCGCCGCCGCACCGCTTCGGTCAGAACGCCGCCCTCATCATAGCCGACATAGCCCGGCGGGGCACCGATCAAGCGGGCGACCGAATGCTTCTCCATAAATTCCGACATGTCGATGCGCACCATCGCGCTGTCATCATCGAAGAGGAAACTGGCGAGCGCCTTGGTGAGTTCGGTCTTGCCGACACCCGTCGGCCCCAGAAACAGGAAGGAGCCAAGCGGTCGGTTGGGGTCTTGCAGGCCGGCACGGGCCCGGCGCACGGCGGTGGATACCGCGCGCACGGCATCGGCCTGACCAATGACGCGCTGGCCAAGTTCGGCTTCCATTTGGAGCAGTTTCTCGCGCTCGCCTTCGAGCATCTTGTCGACTGGAATGCCCGTCCAGCGGGAGACGATGGCGGCGATATCATCCTGCGTCACTTCTTCGCGCAACATCGCCCCTTCGGCGGCCCCTCGCGCATCGGCCAGCTGCTTTTCGAGCGTCGGGATCGTGCCGTAAGACAGCTCCCCCGCTTTGGCGAGATCGCCTGTGCGCTGCGCCTGATCCAGCTGAGTCCGAGCCGCCTCAAGCTGTTCCTTGATCCGCGATTCAGCGTGGATCTTATCCTTTTCCGCCTGCCAGCGTTGGGTGAGTGCTGCGGATTGCTCCTCCAAATTGGCGAGTTCCCCCTTGAGCGTTTCCAGCCGATCCTTGGAGGCCGCATCCTTTTCCTTCTCCAGCGCCAGTTGCTCAATTTTCAGCTGAATGATCTTGCGATCCAGCGTCTCAATGGCTTCGGGTTTGGATTCCACTTCCATACGGATGCGGCTGGCGGCCTCATCCATCAGGTCGATGGCCTTATCGGGCAGGAAGCGGTCCGTTATGTACCGATTGGACAGGGTGGCCGCCGCCACAAGCGCGGCATCGGTAATCCGCACGCCGTGATGCAGCTCATATTTTTCTTTCAGGCCGCGCAGGATGGAGACGGTGTCTTCAACCGTTGGTTCGCCCACAAAGATAGGCTGGAAGCGACGCTGAAGAGCGGCATCCTTTTCCACATATTTGCGATATTCATCGAGAGTAGTGGCGCCAATACAGTGCAGTTCTCCGCGTGCCAGAGCAGGCTTTAAGAGATTTGAGGCATCCATTGCACCATCGGCTTTGCCCGCGCCAATCAGCGTGTGCATTTCATCGATGAAGAGGATGATTTGCCCTTCGGCGCCCTTCACCTCATCGAGCACGCCTTTTAGCCGCTCTTCAAAATCGCCGCGATATTTCGCTCCGGCAATCAGCGACCCCATGTCGAGCGCCATCAGCGCGCGGTCTTTCAGGGAATCGGGCACATCGCCATTCGCAATGCGCAGCGCCAGCCCTTCAGCAATGGCTGTCTTGCCGACGCCGGGATCGCCGATCAGCACCGGGTTATTCTTTGTCCGCCGGGCAAGAATTTGCACCGTGCGCCGAATTTCTTCGTCGCGTCCAATAACAGGGTCGAGCTTGCCCTCGCGCGCCGCCTCCGTCAGGTCGCGGGCGAATTTCTTGAGCGCATCATAACGGTCTTCAGCAGAAGCGGTGTCGGCCGATTTGCCTTTGCGCAGCGCATTGATAGCCGCGTTCAGATCTTCCGCCCGCAGGCCAGCGGCAGCCAATGTTTTGCCCGCGGCGATGGTTGAGGACAGGGTGAGCGCGAGCAAGAGCCGCTCCACCGTCACAAAGCTATCGCCTGCTTTGGTGGCAATTTGCTCGGCCTGATCAATGACCCGGACGAGATCATTGTCGACATTCGGCGGCTGATTTGCCCCTGCGCCAGAGACGGCAGGAATCTTGGCCAAGGCGGCGTCTATTTCGCGAACAGCAATGGCCGGGTCGGCCCCTGCCGCCTGCATCAGCCCGGCACACAAGCCGTCCTTATCTTCGAGCAGCGCCTTGAGCAGATGGTCGGGCGTCATGCGTTGATGGTTCAGGCGTATGGCGACTGTCTGCGCAGATTGCAGAAAGCCCTTGGCACGGTCGGTCAGCTTTTCGAGGTCCATAACTTCCCCTTCCTTTTCCTAACGGATGTAGTGTTGCATAATCGCAACACAAGAGGGGCCGCATTGACTTCGATCAGTTCAGGGTCGTTTTGCGTTCGGTGCGTCCGGAGCGAAGGTTTTTCCAAAGAAGCTGT
This sequence comes from Sphingomonadaceae bacterium, assembly GCA_009923795.1. Lineage (GTDB taxonomy): Bacteria > Pseudomonadota > Alphaproteobacteria > Sphingomonadales > Sphingomonadaceae > Aquisediminimonas. The sequence continues at coordinate 5,191 of RFSU01000004.1, read as the reverse complement.
CGGAATACCATAAGGGCGCAAGCGGCATGTTGGCAATTTCGGTCGCGATCAGCATGTTGATCCGTGCGAATTTGACGGCGGCCTGCCAATTGAAGGGCTGGTTCAGATCGTCCGAGACGCGGTGATAATGGGTCGCCAGAAAGTCGCGGAAGGACTTGCCGCCTTCACCCGCAAAGCCCGTCATCAAGAAGACGGATGGAATGCCGCGCTGAACAAAACGATAATGGTCTGACCGAGTGAACAGGCCTTCTTCAGGCAGGGGATCGGGCGACAGGCCCACCTTATCGCGGGCGGCCGCTGCCGCGACAATCGGGCCAAGGGTGGAATGCTCGGCGCCAAAGGCAATCACATCTGTAAAGTCATAGGTCAGGATCGGCATGTCGAGGTTGACGACGCCGACAACGCGCCCGGTGCCTGTGACTGGAAAGCGAGAGAGATAATCCGCGCCCATCAGCCCCTTTTCCTCGCCCGTAACGGCGGCGAACAGCACCGGACGCCGCGGACGATTGGGGGAGGCGGCCATGGCGCGCGCGGCCTCCAGCATAGAGGCTATGCCGCCGGCATTATCCATCGCGCCGTTGTTGATGAGATCGCCATCCTCTCCCTTGCGCATCCCGATATGGTCGAGATGGCCCATGACAAGGACATATTCATTGGCAAGAGCCGGATCCGATCCGGGGAGCATGCCGATGACATTCGGGCTGGTAAAGGGGCTGAGGGTCGCCGTGCGGGATAGGGTCGCCCGCTTGTTGAGTGCAAAGCTACGCGGCTTGCCGCCTTTGCGGTTCGCCTCTGCCAAAATGTCGTCCAATGTCCGGCCAGCGCCTGCAAACAGGGCGTTGGCGGCTGCCCGATCCAAGGTGGCGGAGGCCCGCACATTGGGGGCGGCATCAAAGGGGGTGCCATCTGCATTGGCCCAACGAACGGAGCGTTCATCACCAGAGGAGATGACGCGGGCCCAGGGCATCTGCTTTTCTCGCTCCAAAGTGCGAATGGTCAGCGTGCCGATGGCCCCTTGTTCCGACAGGCGCTTTGTCTTTTCTGCAGACAGATGGGCACCAATGTCGCTCGGCAGACCCTTTGGATAGCCGGACAGGCAGGCGACGATCTTTCCCTTCACCTTGATCCGAGACAGATCACGCAGGCCAAAATCAGGCCGCTCAATGCAGAAGCCGCCAAAAACGACCTCGGCGTCGACTTGGCCATTGCCGCCAATCACCGCGTCTTTCTTGTGCGTGAAGCTTGTGCCGTTAATGATGAGCTTTGCATCCTCATTTGGCCGCACCTCAACAAAGGGAACGCGCTGATACCAGCCGCCATTGACCACAGGGGTCAGGCCGATGGCGGTAAAGCGGCTGGCGACATAGCGCGCCGCAATCTCATGCCCGCGCGCGCCCGTATCCCGCCCTTCCAAAAGATCGTCGGCAAGGAACTGCACATGCGCCTTCATTGCATCGGGCGTTATCAGATCGGCAGGCGCTATTTGCGCAAGCGCGGGGATGGGAAATAGGCTAAGGACTGAGCAGAAAATCAGGCGACGCATTGGAAACTCCAGATAAATTTTCATCTGACTTGCCGAAAGCGGCGCGCTCGTCAATCATAGTCGAAAGAACAGAGCATATAGGGGGCACGCATGACATCTTGGGCAATATGGGCTTTGGGCTCGGTCGCCGCACTCGCGGTTGCGTCGGCGGTGTGGGAGCCGTTGATTGCACAGGAAGAACCAGCCCCTGCCGCGCGTCGTTATGATGTGGAAATTGTGCGGGATCGTTTCGGCGTGCCGCACATTAATGGCCGCACCGATGCGGATGCGGCTTATGGCCTTGCCTTTGCGCATGCAGAGGATGATTTTTCAACCATTCAAGACGTGATTGCGATGACGCGCGGGCGCTATGGCGCGCTTGCCGGGCCAGATGGAGCGCAGGTGGATTATGTCGCTGCCCTGTTGGATGCACGCGGCACGGCCAACCGATATTATCCCAATATGCCCGATGATGTTCGCAAAGTCGTGGAAGGCTATGCTGCCGGGTTGAACCATTATGCCGCCACGCACCGGGGCGAAGTGCGCCTGCCCAAGCTGTTTCCGGTGACGGGCCAAGATATTGTGACGGGCTTTGTCCTACGCGCGCCCTTTTTCTATGGCCTTGATGGCGTGATTGGCGCGCTCACCAGCGGCAAGGCGGCTCCTGCTGAAAACGCCGCCCCCATGACGCCCGCGGGTCGCGAGCCCAATATGAATGGATCCAACGGCTTTGCGCTTGCGCCCACCAAAATGGCCGATGGCAAGACCTGGCTGATTTCCAATTCGCATCAGCCCTTTGAAGGGCAGGTCGCTTGGTATGAAGCCGTTATGCATTCGGGCGAGGGGCTGGATATGGCGGGGGCTCTTTTCCCTGGATCGCCCTTCATTCTGCTGGGCCATAACCGCAATCTTGGGTGGACAAATACCGTCAACAGGCCGGATTTGATCGACGTATATAAGCTGGTGCTGGATGAGACCGGGGATCGCTATCGGCTGGATGGAAAATGGTTGCCGCTGGAACAGAAACGGGTTTGGCTGCCGGTGCGCTTTGGGCCGTTTACGATACCTGTGCCCAAGACGGTCTATCGATCCGTCCATGGGCCGGTGATCTTGAACGATCAGGGGGCCTTTGCGATCCGCTATGCTGGCATTGATAACGCCAAGGCGGTGGAACAATATTATCGCAACACCAAGGCGCGCGACTGGGATGAGTGGATACGCTCCATGGCGATTGGCGGCGTTCCGGCGACGAACTTTATTTACGCCGATAAGACCGGGCGGATTGCCTATATTTACAACGCGCTCTTCCCCGCACGCACACCGGGCTTCGACTATCTAAAGACATTGCCGGGGGATACATCGCGCGACATTTGGAAAGGCCCAGTGCCTTTTGCGGCCTATCCCAAAATTGTGTCGCCTAAGAGCGGCTTTGTGCAAAACGCCAACAACACCCCCTTTCTCGCCGCAGGGCCGGGGTCAGAGCTTGATCCGGCTGATTTCTCGCCCCTGCTCGGCATTGAGCTTGGGATGACCAATAGAGGGCTTCGCGCCAATGAATTGCTGTCCGCGTCGGGCAAGCTGACGCCAGAGCAGTTGCTAATGATCAAGTTTGACAAGGCCTATTCAAAACAGAGCTGGGTGGGCGATTGGATGAAGCAGATTCTGGCCGCAAAGGTTGGCGACGATGCAGAGCTTGTCCGTGCGCAGCGGCTGCTGTCCAACTGGGATTGGACGAGCGACAATGTGGGCGGGGCGGATGCTCTGGCGGAGCGGGTGATCCGGGCTGCCGCAACGCTGCACTGGAAGCGCGAGGCCCTTCCTGATCCCCGGACAGCGCTGAAAGAGTCGGTCGACGATCTTGTTGATCGCTTTGGCCGGATTGACCCCAAGCTGTCTGATATTCAGCGGCTGCGGCGCGGCTCGGTTGACCTGCCGATGATCGGGGGCACGGATACGCTGCGGGCGACAACGGCTTGGGACAAGGATCAGCCCGACCAAAAGATGCGGGTGCGCCATGGCGACAGCTTCATCATGCTGGTGCGCTGGGACAAGCAGGGCCAAGTGATGTCACAATCCATTCAGCCTTATGGGTCGGCGACAACTCGGCCAAATTCGCCGCATTACACCGATCAGATGCCGCTTTATGCGCAGCAGCAGTTCAAGCCTGTCTATTTCGAATGGGCAGATGCCGTGCGCCATGCCCAACGCCGATATCGGCCCTGATGATAGTGGTTCTGGCAGCCCCCATCTAAAGGCTGCCCGTTGGGGAGTTGCCTGCCTCCACCCGGCGGGTAGAAGCATGTCATAGTCTTAGATATTTGGGGTTTCCGATGCGCTTTATCTCGCTTGCTTTGGTTGCAGCCACACTAGCTTTTGCGCCTGTTTCTGCGCGAGCGCCCGTTCGGCCTGCTCCGGTTGAAACGCTCGTCAAACAGGTTGATATTCCGCATGAGAGATTTGTGCTGGACAACGGCCTGCGCGTCCTTGTGCACACAGACCGCAAAGCGCCCGTGGTTGCGGTGTCCATCTGGTATGATGTCGGGTCCAAACATGAGCCGCAGGGCAAGACAGGCTTTGCCCATTTATTTGAACATTTGATGTTCAATGGCTCTGAGAATGCCGATGGTGATTATTTCAAGCCGCTAGAGTCCTTGGGCGCGACAAATTTTAACGGCACCACCTCTTTTGATAGAACCAATTATTATCAGACCGTGCCGACAGGCGCGCTCGACCGCGTGTTGTTCTTGGAAAGCGACCGGATGGGCTATCTTCTGGGTGCCGTGACACCCGAAAAGCTCGCCAATCAAATTGGCGTTGTCCAAAATGAGAAGCGCCAGAGGGATAACCAGCCCTATGGTCTTGTCTCCTATGCGCAAATCAAGGGGACTGTGCCAGCCGGGCATCCTTACGGTCACTCGATCATCGGATCGATGGCGGATTTGGATGCAGCCTCGATGGATGATGTCCGGGCGTGGTTCCGCCAGCATTATGGTCCCAACAATGCGGTGCTCGTTTTGTCGGGTGATATTGATGTGAAGACGGCAAAGCCGCTGGTTGAAAAATGGTTTGGCCGTATTCCCGCTGGGCCAAAACAGGCGCGCCCTAATGTGCCCATTCCAACGCTGGAGGCTCCTAAGGCAGAGGTGCTGAAGGATCGGGTCGCAACTGTGCGCTTGTCGCGCAGCTGGACGGTTCCCGGCCTTGATCATGCGGATCTTGCCGCGCTTCGTGTGGGGGCAGCCGTACTGGGTGGGCTGGCCAGTTCCCGGTTGGACAATGCCCTTGTCCGCAAAGAGCAGCTCGCCGTGAATGTCTCCACAAGTTATGTGCCCTATGCCCAAATGGGCTGGTTTGAAGTGTCTGCCGATGTGCGCCCCGGCGTTGATCCTGCGGTCGCTGCACAGCGGCTTGATGCGCTGGTGGCCGATTTCATAAAGACCGGCCCGACAGAAGATGAAGTCGCACGTGTTGTCACGCGGACGGTCGCCGCCCGGATTGATGGATTGGAACAGGTCGGTGGCAAAGCAGCCGTGCTTGCGGAAGGTGAACTCTATCGCGCCGATAGCAACGCCTATAAAAAAGATCTTCTGGCTCTTGGCCGCGTGACGCCTGCTGACGTTCGCAAAGCATTGGGGACATGGATCACCAGACCCGCTTTCTCCCTCTCGG
>RFSU01000300.1 GCA_009923795.1 Sphingomonadaceae bacterium | reverse complement strand
GCCGAGACCCTTGGCTATTGGGCGCGCATAGATGGTGGCAACCGCGACACGGTGGTCGATGCCCTAGCCGCCTTTGATCTCACACGGCTTGCAGAGGTTCCGGTGCGTATGCTCTCCACGGGGCAGCGCCGCCGGGCCACATTGGCCCGGGTGCATGCCGCAAACGCCGCGATTTGGTTGCTGGATGAGCCGGGCAATGGGTTGGATGCAGCGTCGCTCGCCTTGCTGGCGGCGGCTATGGCAGCACATCGAGCCAAGGGCGGGATAATTCTGGCCGCCTCCCACCAGATGCTCGACTTGCCCGGCGCAGCCAGCCTGACACTGGAGGCTGCGGTATGAGAGCCTTCTTTGCCATTTTGAAGCGGGACCTCAGGCTCTCTCTTGGCGCGGGCGGCATTGGCCTTCCCATTGCCTTCTTCCTGCTGGTCGCAACGCTATACCCCTTTGCGGTTGGGCCAGATGGCGCGCTTTTGGCGCGCACCGGCGGCGGTGTGATTTGGGTTGCAGCGTTGCTGGCGGCCTTGCTGCCGATTGACCGATTAATTGCGCCCGATGCAGAAAGCGGTGTGCTCGATCAATATGCCGTACGCGGTATTGGGGAGGAAGCCGTCGCCACGGCAAAGATTGCCGCCCATTGGCTGGGCTTTGGCCCGCCCCTGATGCTGGCCGCCCTGCCTGCCGCTGCGCTGTTGCGGCTGGATGGGGAAACATTGGCCGCGGTTGAACTGGGCCTGTTGGTCGGGACGCCGGGGCTAGCGGCCTTGGGCGTGATGGTGGCCAGCCTGACCGCGGGCGTGCGCCGATCCGGCGCGCTGGGCGGCTTATTGATGCTGCCGCTGGCGGTGCCCCTCATCATCTTTGGCGCGGGAAGCATTGGGGATTTTGGCGGAGGGGCGCTGCGTTTTCTGGCAGCATCCTCTTTGCTGCTCGTGGCGATTGCCCCCTTTGCCGCAGGCGCGGGGATCAGGGCGCTGCGCGAATAGCTTAACGCGACCAGCGGGCGAAAATGGCTGTGGGCAGTGTCAGACCGCGTGTTTCTTCGCGTACGCCCAATTCCCCACATTCCACCTGGCCGCCCAGATCGGCAAAATGCTGGCGAACAAGCTCTCCAATCGCCAGCGCAGACATGCGCACGGCATAAACGGTGAGGAATAAAAACCGCGAATCAGCGTCCAGCAGCTTACGGCACTCCGCAATCAAAGGCGGCAGGCCTTCTTCCAGCTTCCAGACTTCGCCTTCCGGCCCGCGACCATATTTGGGCGGGTCCAGAATGATCCCGTCATAGCGTTTGCCCCGACGCACTTCGCGTGCGGCGAATTTAAGGGCGTCGTCGATGATCCAACGGATCGGACGATCTGCCATGCCAGAAAGTGCGGCATTGGCGCGTGCTGCCTCCACCGATTTTTTGGAGGCATCCACATGCGTCACGGCTGCGCCCTTGGCCGCGAGCGCCAGCGTACCGACGCCGGT
>RFSU01000299.1 GCA_009923795.1 Sphingomonadaceae bacterium | reverse complement strand
CGGGCTGATGTGCCGCGACGCCGCTTTGGCGGCGGCGCTGCGCTCGGTAATTGATCGGTAAAAAAAACTGGAGTGAAACGCCAGACCTAGTGTAGGATTTTTTTGTTGTTGTTTAGAACCCGCCGCATTGAGGGCAAGTGTACTGAAGGGGCTTCCATGAGCCACACGGGCAGGTGACTATTGGTCCCGTGTATGGCTGCGCGCACCCTGAAGCCGTAAACGCAAGCTGTGCTTGCATTTGCCTCGCGAGATCTTCCGCCCTCTCCATGTGAAAGAACGCAGCGGCTTCAGCGTTTGCTGCCATTGATATCTGATCGCCAAGGGTGACTTTGAGGTGTTCGGTCTCCGCTTTGAGCGCTTCAGCCTGTTGCTGGATGCGTTCGGTCTCCGCTTTGAGCGCTTCAGCCTGTTGCTGGACGAGTTTGGCATCCGCTTCGAGCGCTTCAGCCTGTTGCTGGACGAGTTTGGCAACTGTGAAAGCTTTGTATGCCGGCAGAAGTTGGAGCTGTTCCTCTAATTTTGGGCATCCATCGACCGCAATCGAGACGGATTCGACGCCGGTGGCACCGGTTCCACAGCTGACGATCGCGATGAGCAACCAGCGCGCAACGATTTCTGACGGGTAGGGGTACTCTTCGGCCATCAACGCTAAGTTAAGCAGCGCTAGCGCGGCGCGCTGCTTAACGTCCACCATGTGGTGATCGGCGCTCCCTTCGCCAGCCGGAGTGCCGGCCAGGTAACACAGTACGATGTTAAACGATTTCAACTCATCACAGTCCCCGATACAGGTGTAGCACATCGGTCTGCGCGAGCCATAAGGCTTTGGTAGATCTAAGCCAATCGCATTAGGTCGTTTTAAGAATTGCGAATTTTTATCCCCACAGAACCCCAGCGGAACCGTCCCGCGATCTGCGAATGCGGCGCGCCCCGCCGCAAAGCAATCAGAGATCGCTTGCCAGTTGATGCGCTCACGCATGACGCCCAATTTAGTGAGTATTTCGAGTGCTTCCGTAAATGTTTTAGGCTTGTTCTTTGGCAGAACGTCGCCGATGAAGAATTTGTTTAAGTGAGCCCAATAAGCCATTGTATTTGTGTTCCAATCGAGTTGGTACCAGAGTAATAAACAATTCAATTTTACCAGTTCAATGGATTTCCTGCTAATTATGCGTAAGCCGATAAAATGTCGTGCCAGCGGCGCCGGACGGACCTCGCTATCACGTACTAGAAGCTATTTGGGGGCGAATTTGGCGCACACATTGTGGCCCGCCTCGTCGATGAGGTCGTGCGCCGCGGCAGGCGCCACGGCCGCCGCGTCTTTCCCCGGCCGCGCCAGCTCCGCGTGACGCGCGTTCGCAGGGTCGGTCAGGCACCAGGCGCAGGCGGGGCTCGCCGGCGCGGGCGCCGCGAGCAGCTTCGCGTCGAACGCGCCGGCCGTCTTCGGGTGGGCGCGCGCGCACGCGACGGCGAAGCG
>RFSU01000298.1 GCA_009923795.1 Sphingomonadaceae bacterium | reverse complement strand
ATGTTGTCGGTGTCCGATCGGCCGGTGTCGGAGCTGCTCACGAGGTCCGCCGGGCTCGTCGGCGTGGCGGGCGGCGTGCTGTCGATGGTCACGGAGAGCGGGGCCGACAGCGGCCCGCTTAGGCCGGCCGCGTCGGTCGCCCCGGTCGTGATGCTGTGCAGGCCGTCGGCGAGGGGGCTGGAGGGCGTGATCGAGTAGGTGCCGTTGGCATCTACGAGGCCGCTGCCGGCGAGCACACCGTCGACGTAGAGCCTGATCCTGTCGCCGGGGGTGCCCGTGCCGATGAAGGTCGGGGTCTTGATGGCGGTGATGTCGTCGGCGCCGCGATCGATCAGGAAGTTATTGTGCATCCAGATACGCGCACCAGAATTTTCTGAGCAGGAAAGGGTGCCGCAATTTGTGAAGGCCTGATTTTGGGCAATCTCATTGGGGTGGTGGATCTCCCGATGGTCGATTCCGCCGGTGTGAATGTCAAAGGGCAGGCCGAGCAGGGCTTCGGACATGACCGAGCATTCCAAATGCCATCCCGGCGCGCCGCGTCCCCAGGGGCTGTCCCATTCCATTTGGCGCGTTTCGCCGTCTGGCGTTTTGCGCCAAATCGCGAAATCAGCCGCCTGACGCTTGCCATCAACGCTGTCGATCCGTCCTTCGCCGTCTTCCGTCGTCGTCCGCGCAAGGCGACCATAATCGGCGACGGTCGATGTGTCGAAATAAAGGCCGGACGGCAGCTCATAGCAATGCTGGTCTGCAATCGACTTTGCAAAGTCGATCATGCGGGGGACATAGTCCGTCGCAATCGACCATTGATAGGGCTGACGAATGTTCAGTCGTTCAATATCTGCCCAATAGGCGTCGGTGTAGAATCTTGCGATATCCCAAGCCGTTCTGCCCTGCTGGGCGGCGGCTTTTTCCATCTTATCATCCCCGGCATCGGCATCGGAGGTGAGATGGCCGACATCGGTAATGTTGATGATATGGCGCAGCTGATAGCCTTTGAAGCTCAGCGCCCGGCCCAGCGTGTCGGCAAAGACATAGGCCCGCATATTGCCGATATGCTGAAAATTATAGACGGTCGGCCCGCAGGTATAGACGCGCGCTTCACCCGGATGAACGGGCTGAAACGCCTCGAGTTGGCGGGTCAGGCTGTTGAATAGCTTTAAGGGCATCGCATCCGTCATGGCCGAGCCTCTAGGCGGACACGCGCTTATCGGCAAGGGAGGCGCTTAGAGCGGCAGAATTGCAGTCCGTCCGTCCAGATTAACAACCTCCATCGCCATGCCGAAGGTCGTCATCAGCGCCTCTTGCGTCAAAACCTCAGAACACGGCCCAAAGCCACAGATCCGCCCCTGTTTGAGAAGAAGCAGATCATCGGCCAGACGTGCCGCCGCATTGAGTTGGTGCAGAACGACGACCACGCCTTTGCCGCTTTGGGCGGCCTGTTTGAGAAGGCGAAGGGTGTCGCGCTGGTGCGGCGG
>RFSU01000297.1 GCA_009923795.1 Sphingomonadaceae bacterium | reverse complement strand
GGTGTACTGAGCCAGGCCTTTTCCGCTAGCTACGGCGAAATGTCCCTCCGCCCGGCGATGACGGTGCTTGCGTGCTGCTTGCTTGTCGGCGGCATCGCGGCGATCATGGCGGGGCGCACGGCGAAGGTGCTGGAGGAATAGATGCAGTTCATCACGGTTGCGACCGAAGGCCCGGTCACCACGATCACGCTCAACCGGCCCGAGGTGATGAACGCGATCAACCATGCAATGCACCACGAGCTGCAAGCCGCGTTCGATGGCTTTGCGGCGGACGATAGCCTGCATGTCTGCGTTGTGACCGGGGCAGGGGAGCGCGCCTTTTGCGCCGGGAGCGACCTCAAGGCCGCCGTGGCGGATGGGCACCGCGATTACCCCAAAAGCGGCTATGCCGGCCTGATCGAGCGCTTCGATTGTCCCAAACCGATCATTGCTGCAGTCAACGGTCTCGCGCTCGGTGGCGGGTTTGAGGTGGCGCTGGCGTGTGACATCATCATCGCCAACGAAACCGCGAGCTTCGGGCTGCCCGAGCCATTGGTCGGTGCGGTGGCGTTGGGCGGCGGGCTGCACAGGCTTGCGCGGCAGATTGGCCTCAAACAGGCGATGGGGATGATCCTCACGTCCAGCCGCATGAGTGCAGCAGAGGGCTTGCGCCTGGGCTTCGTAAACGAAGTTGTGCCCGCCGCTGATCTTTCCGCTGCGACCGCACGTTGGAGCGCCGAAATCCTCCGCGCCTCCCCCATGTCGATCCGGGCGAGCAAGGAATGCGTGCGGCTGGGGCTAGCTGAGGCCGATGTAGAAGCGGCGATGAAGAACCAGCCACACTATCCAGCGTTTCAGGCTTGGGCGGCGAGTGAGGACGCCAAAGAAGGTCCGCGCGCCTTTGCAGAGAAGCGTACGCCAGTGTGGAAAGGGCGGTAGGCGAAGGACGGCAATGGGTGGGGGAGCGGACGTAGTGAGTTTGCGAATGGTCTACCTAAACCTGGAGAGTTGCCCCGCCGCTCACTCGCAGGGTCTCACCTGTGACGAAGCTCGCTTTGTTTGACGCCAGCCACAGCATGGCCTCGACGATGTCGCGCTCTTCACCTTCCCGCCCGATGATTTGGAGAGACAACACGTGCTTCACCACGGGGGGAGGAAGCTCGGCGCGAATGGTGTCTGTAAATATCAATCCAGGAGCAATAGCGTTGACGCGAATGCCGTCATTGGCAAACTCATGAGCGAATGAAACCGTGAGCCCCCTAACGGCCAGCTTCGTCACCCCATAGGCCTTCTGCGATCCGTATGCTGCCATCGACGCAATGTTCACGATGCTCGCGCCCTCGCGCCCGGCCATGAAGGGTCGCGCCGCAAGCGTGCAGTGGATGACCCCCCAGACATTCACCTCGAACATTTGGCGCGTCCGCTGAGTGCCCAAGGTGCCTATGAACTCGTTGGCAGCCGCAGAATGGATGCCAGCATTGTTGATGAGAATGTCGATGCCGCC
>RFSU01000296.1 GCA_009923795.1 Sphingomonadaceae bacterium | reverse complement strand
CCAGCAGCTGTTCGGCGCCTTGTTCCCCCAAAATGGTGCGGGAATCGATTTTGGACGTCACGGCAAAGCTAATGCGCGTGGGCAGGTTCGCCTTGATGACGCCTGTGATGACGTCAACCGAGGGGCGCTGCGTCGCCATGATCAGGTGGATGCCAGCGGCGCGGGCCTTTTGCGCCAGACGCTGGATAAGGAATTCGACTTCCTTGCCCGCCGTCATCATCAAATCGGCCAGCTCATCGACGATCACCACGATCTGCGGCAGCGGCTGATAATCCAACTGCTCTTCTTCATAAATCGGCTGACCAGATGTGGAATCATATCCGGTCTGAACGCGGCGGCCGAGGAAGGCGCCCTTGGCCTGCGCCGAGCGCACCTTTTCGTTAAAGCTGGCAAGGCTGCGCACCCCAACAGAGGCCATCATGCGATAGCGATCTTCCATCTGCTCGACGGCCCATTTGAGCGCACGGATGGCCTTGGCCGGTTCCGTCACCACGGGGGAGAGCAAATGGGGGATGTCATCATAAACGCTCAGTTCGAGCATTTTGGGGTCGATCATGATCATGCGGCATTGATCGGGCGTCAGGCGATAGAGCAGTGAGACGATCATTGCGTTGAGCCCGACGGATTTACCCGAACCCGTGGTGCCCGCGACGAGCAGATGCGGCATGGGGGCCAAGTCGGCAATCACAGGGTCGCCTGCGATATTCTTTCCCAGCACGATGGGAAGCTGCCCGCTTTGTTCATTAAAGCTTTGGCTGGCGATCAGTTCATGCAGGACGACGCTTTCCCGCTTCTGATTGGGCAGTTCAATGCCAATCACGGTGCGGCCGGGGATGGTCGCCACGCGCGCTGACAGGGCAGACATATTGCGCGCAATATCATCGGCCAGCTGGATCACGCGGCTGGCCTTGATGCCGGATGCGGGTTCCAGTTCATACATGGTGACAACGGGGCCGGGCCGGACTTCAACAATCTGGCCCTTGACGTGAAAGTCATCGAGCACCGTTTCGAGCAATCGGGCGTTTCGCTCCAACGCGGCCTTGTCGAGCTTATCGCCGGTCGAGGGTGGCGCTGGGGCGAGCAAATCAAGCGAAGGCAGGGTATATCCATCCCCCAAGGGCAGAGACGCCTGCTCTTTGCTCTTATCCGCTTTGGGGGCGGCCGGCGTTGGTTTGTCGGCGATGATGGTTTTCTTGCGCGATTCATCAATGACAGGGGGTGTGCGCGGTTCCGGGGTGCGGCCCAGCATGTCTGCGGCCTCCGCAGCATCGTCTTCCATGTCAAAGGGCAGGTCTGGCAAATTGCGGGGCCGCACAGGGGCCTGCACCGTGTCTTTGCGACGCAGCAACCATGATTTTTCAGCAACGCTCAAGCTCAGGCTGCGGAACCAGACATAAATGGACAAGGGAATGATGATGGCAACAAGCGTCCAGCGTACCCAGAAGAGCCAATCGGCGCTTGGGGCAAAGCCAACCAGCCAAGTGATC
>RFSU01000295.1 GCA_009923795.1 Sphingomonadaceae bacterium | reverse complement strand
GCCCTCCGAAGGCAGAGGCCAGAGGTTCGAATCCTCTCGGGTGCGCCATTTCTCCATTTTCACTTACTTACGCGGCCCTTTTCTGTGCGACTTACCGCCATTTCGCTTTTGCCGGAACGGGCGTGGAGCATGGGGTGCCGTTGCCCGACGATTGCCCTTGGCGGCATCGCGCGGCGTCTCTGGCGACAGATCAATAACGATCCCGCTTTCATCCTCAGCGCCAGGCACAGATGTTCGGGCAACCGCATCGCGGAAGCGACGTTCAATCGCGCGGGGAATTTGGAAGAAACTTTCATTGGCCGCAATGCGGATGGCCCCAATCTCATTCTTGGTAATATGGCCGCGACGGCAGAGCAGCGGCAACACCCAACGCGGATCGGCATTATGGCGTCGACCAATGTCCATTCGGAACCAGACCACATCGTCAAAACCGGCCCGGTGATGAGCTGGCCGCCCTTCCCCATCTTGCCGAGCAGACAGATCGATCAGTTCCTCGGGCTCTGGCAGGCTATTGCTATGCGCGCGCACCAAGGCCAGCGCCAGTTCCTCGGCGCTTTTCTGCTCCAATAGGCGAGATGCGAGCATCTGCTCTTCTTCGCTCGCCTCAATGGGCTCCATCAAGGTCGCAAGAAGACGATCCCGATCCCGTTCCCGAATGGCGGCTGATGTGGGTGCCTCGCCCCATTGTGCGGCGATGCGCGCACTGCGCAACAGCGCCTCAACGCGACGGCGACGCTGATGCGGCACAATCAAAACGGCCGTGCCCTTATTCCCCGCCCGACCTGTCCGGCCAGAGCGATGCTGCAGCGTTTCAGGGTCCCTTGGAACTTCAACATGGATGACAAGGCTCAATGAGGCCACATCAATGCCGCGCGCGGCGACATCGGTTGCGACACACACGCGCGCCCTTTTGTCGCGCAGCGCTTGCATCGCCTGATTGCGCTCATTCTGGCTATGCTCGCCCGACAGAGCAACGGCGGCAAAGCCTCGCTCAATCAGCGTCGCGTGCAAGTGGCGCACATTGTCGCGTGTCGCACAGAACAACATCGCAGTTTCCGCCTCGTAGAAGCGCAACAGATTGACGACGGCATTTTCAATATCGGCCGGCGCAACGGTCACCGCCTGATAGCTGATATCGCCATGCCCGCGATCATCCTCGACGGTCGAAATCCGCAGGGCATCGCGCTGATAGCGCTTGGCCAGCGACACAATTGGCTTCGGCATTGTTGCAGAAAACAGAAGCGTGCGGCGTTCCGCCGGGCTCGCATCGAGAATTTCTTCAAGATCTAAAATCATTTTGTTTAAGACATCAGGAGAAATGGATCCTGGTTCAACTTCAAGGCAGGAAAAAGCCTCTCGCATCAAACTCGGGATTTCAGTATAGGCATCAGCAGCAAAACAAAGCGTATTGAAAGTACTTACAGGGGTTGATAATTTTATAATCAGGGGCTGATTTTGATATTGTTTTAATGCTTCTTGATCTGGATTGGG
>RFSU01000294.1 GCA_009923795.1 Sphingomonadaceae bacterium | reverse complement strand
TCGCGCAACACGTCCCGCGCCAAATCTCTTCGAAACCAAGCCACGCCTGCCGAGCAAAGGCTCTGGTCGGTGTTACGGGGCAGCGGCTTGGCTGGGTTCAAATTTAGTCGGCAAATGCCGGTTGGGCCTTATTTCGTTGATTTTTTATGCAGATCTGCTCGCCTTGTTGTTGAGTTGGATGGCATTTCTCACGACGGACGGTTAGGGATGGACGCGCGTCGGGACGCTTATCTCGAGCAGAATGGATATCATGTGGTCAGATTTTCAAACGAACAGGTCTTTGACAATCTTGAGGGCGTGATTGCGGCGATCGAAGCGGTTCTGATTGGGTTGCCCACCCCCTGCCCCTCCCGCAAGCGGGAGGGGAGTGAAGCCCAATGACGCTGTCGCCCGCTTGGTTGGATGAACTGCGCGCGCGGACGCAATTGTCGACGCTTGTCGCGCGGACGGTGAAGATCACCAAGGCCGGGCGGGAGTATCGCGGGTGCTGCCCGTTCCATAATGAGAAAACGCCCAGCTTTTACGTCAATGACGAGAAGGGCTTTTACCATTGCTTTGGGTGCAGCGCGCATGGCGATGCCATTCGCTGGATGACCGACCATCGCGGTTTGCCATTTATGGAGGCGGTGAAGGAACTGGCGGATGCAGCGGGGCTGGAGGTTCCGGCACAAGACCCGAGAGAGCGGGAAAAGACGGAGCGGGCCAATTCGCTTTATGATGTGATGACGGCAGCAGCGGAATGGTTTGTGGCGCAGTTGGAAGGTCACGAAGGGGATGCGGCGCGTGCCTATCTCCAACAGCGGGGGCTGACCCAAAAGACCGTCAAATCCTACAAGATAGGATTTGCGCCAGACGGCAAAACCCGTCTGAAAACCGCACTGGCCCATTTTGGGGAAGACAAGCTGATCGAGGCGGGCCTGCTGATCAAGGTGGATGATAAGGACAGTTATGACCGGTTTCGCGGTCGGTTGATGATCCCCATTTGCGATGCACGCGGCCGCGTGATCGCCTTTGGCGGGCGCATCCTTGGCCAAGGGGAGCCAAAATACCTCAATTCCCCTGACACGCCTTTGTTCGACAAAGGCCGCACGCTCTACCATCTCGACCGCGCTAGCCCAGCCTCGCGCAAATCGGGCCGCGTCATCGTGGTCGAAGGCTATATGGATGTCATCGCGCTGGCCCAAGCTGGTATTGAAGACTCCGTCGCCCCATTGGGAACCGCCCTGACCGAACAGCAAATTGGCATGCTCTGGCGGCTGACCGACGCGCCGATCCTGTGCTTTGATGGCGATAATGCCGGACAAAAGGCCGCCGTGCGCGCCATTGGCCGCGCGCTGCCGGGCCTTGCGCCAGACCGATCGCTGGGATTTATCACCCTGCCCGAAGGCAAAGACCCGGATGATCTGATCAAATCGGGCGGCAAGGCGGCGATGGACGCCCTGCTGGCCGCACCTGAGCCGCTGGTGGAGCGGCTCTGGCGGCATGAACGCGATGCAGCCC
>RFSU01000293.1 GCA_009923795.1 Sphingomonadaceae bacterium | reverse complement strand
AGCCCCCTCCTCGACCATTCTCTTTCCATGGTCCAGCGCGATACGCGGATCAAAAAAACGCCCCCCATCCGAAAATGAATCCGGCGTCACATTGAGAATGCCCATCACCATGGCACGGCCATAGCCGCCCATTCGGCGCCCGTTACTGTCAAATTCGGAGTTGGAAAGTCCCTTCATGCCGCTTCTATAGAACCAAGCGCCTCGCTTGATAAGCTCTACCGGCGTCATGCAACGGCCTTTTCACGACATTTCCCGGGATAGACTGTGAGCCAAAAACATCAAACAGGCGTATAATGGTTATCATACATCTATGATCGGCCACTCTGAATTCTTGCGTGAAGGAGACCATCCATGCCCCTCATCAACCGTCGCCACCTTCTTGCAGGCCTTGCCTCGAGCCTCGCATTTTCGGCACGCGCTGAAGAGCCGGTAATGAGCCTCGTTTCGGCCTATACCTTCTCCTTCCCCGCCATCAAGGGCGGCACGATCCGCCTGTCCGACTATCGTGGCAAACCAATCCTCGTCGTCAATACCGCCTCGCAATGCGGATTCACCGGCCAATTTGCGGGCTTGCAGCAATTATGGGCCCGCTTTCACCCGCGGGACCTCGTCATTATCGGCGTCCCCTCCAATGATTTCGGCGGTCAGGAACCGGGCGACGCCGAAGAAATCATGGCAATGGCCGAGGGCCAATACCATGTCGAATTTCCCATGGCGGCCAAAACCCGCGTAACAGGTCCCGACGCTCATCCCTTTTATCGCTGGACGGCATCGCTGCGACCGCGCGAGACCCCACGATGGAATTTCCACAAATATCTGGTTGATCGGAGCGGCCAATTGGCAGAAGTTTTCCCGACATCGACAGATCCCACCGACTCGCGGATAATAAGCGCGCTGATCAAGGTTACGGGTGCGGCCTAATCCGTCAAATGGATTGGCCGGGTAGTGTTGCGGAAGTTGAGGGAGAACCCGATCATGGGCGAAACAATCACACTCACGGCCAAAGACGGCGTCACCATCAGTGCCTATGTCGCAACGCCCAAGACCAAGCCGCGCGGCGGCATCGTGGTTCTGCAGGAGATTTTCGGGGTCAACCATCATATCCGCGCTGTCACCGATCTTTATGCGTCGCATGGCTATCTCGCAATCGCGCCCGCGCTCTATGATCGCGTCGAACCCGGCTTCGAAGTGGGCTATCTCCCGCCCGACATCCAGCGCGGATCGGACGTCGTCCAAAAGGTAAAACGCGAAAAGACCATGCTCGATATCGCGGCAGCCATTGCTTACGCCAAAACGGCGGGAAAAGTCGGCGTTGTCGGCTATTGCTGGGGCGGTACCATGGCCTATGCGTCCGCCTGCCATTTGGCCGGATTATCCGCAGCTGTTGGCTATTATGGCGGCGGGATCGCGGCTATGAAGGCGGATACGCCTCAAATACCGACGATCCTGCATTTTGGCGAACTCGACAAACACATTCCGATGGACAATGTGAACGCCATC
>RFSU01000292.1 GCA_009923795.1 Sphingomonadaceae bacterium | reverse complement strand
CCATGCTCGTCTCCGGACCGGATCATCCGGTCATGCGTGATTGAATGGTTGGCAACAACGCTCGCTCTTGTACCAAGGATCACTTTTTACCAAATGTCATTCTTTGGGACGCGATGCTTTTTCAGCCAGACCCGTCTGGGCCGTCCGCCGCTGCAACTCCCCCATCACATCCTGCACCGATACGCCGCCGATGCGAAGCACGACCAAAAGATGATAGACAAGATCGGCGGCTTCGAGGGTCAAAGCGCGGCGATCCTTTTCAACGGCGGCAATGACGGTCTCGACCGCCTCCTCGCCGAGCTTTTTGGCGGCATAGGCCTGTCCCTTGTGCACCAGCTTGGCGGTGTAGGAATCGGCAGGCGAGGCTTTGGCGCGTTCGGCCAGATAGGCATCGAGCTGTTCGAGCGAAAAATCGGTCATGCATCCATCCTCACCGGCAATCCGGCATCCGCCAGCGCCTGTTTGGCCTCGTTGATCGTATAAGTGCCGAAATGGAAGATCGACGCGGCCAGCACCGCCGAGGCATGGCCGTCGCGGATGCCTTCCACCATATGCTGCAGCGAGCCGACACCGCCCGAGGCAATCACCGGCACATGCACCGCATCGGCAATCGCCCGTGTCAGGGCCACATCATAGCCGACTTTGGTGCCGTCGCGGTCCATCGAGGTCAGCAGCAATTCGCCTGCGCCGAGATCCGTGACCTCTCTGGCATAGGCTATCGCATCCAGCCCCGTCGGTTTGCGGCCGCCATGGGTAAAAATTTCCCAGCGGGGGGGTTCGTGGTCTTGCGACACTTTTTTGGCATCAATCGCCACAACGATACATTGCGTCCCGAATTTTTCGGCCGCACGGCTGACCAGCGACCGGTCATGCACGGCGGCTGTCATGATCGATACCTTGTCGGCGCCTGCCAGCAGCAAGGTGCGGATATCATCGAGCGTGCGGACCCCGCCGCCGACCGTCAGCGGCATGAAACAGGCCTCCGCCGTGCGGGTGACCACATCGATCAGCGTGCCGCGATCCTCGTGGCTGGCGGTAATATCGAGAAAGCACAGTTCATCAGCGCCCGCTGCATCATAGGCGCGGGCTGCCTCCACCGGATCGCCCGCATCGATCAAATCGACAAAATTCACGCCCTTCACAACGCGGCCATTGGCGACATCGAGACAGGGGATGACGCGAATACGCACGCTCATGCCGCCGCGACTTTCAGCGCATCGGCAAGATCCAACCGCCCATCATAAAGCGCGCGACCCGTAATCACGCCCTCAATCCCATCCCCCACATGCGGGGTAAGGGCATGAATATCCCCAATGTCGGCGACACCGCCAGAGGCGATCACGGGAATGTCCGTCGCGCGGGCCAGCGCAATAGTCGCCTCCACATTGCAGCCTTTCAAAAGGCCATCGCGCCCCACATCGGTAAAGAGCAGGGCGGCAACACCGGCATCCTCAAAGCGGCGGGCCAGATCAACAACGGGCATGTCAGAGGTTTCGGCCCAGCCATCGGTCGCGACAAAGCC
>RFSU01000291.1 GCA_009923795.1 Sphingomonadaceae bacterium | reverse complement strand
TGCGCCCAAGGCGTTGGATGGGCAGCGTGCTTGGTATGTCGGATTTCGCCAGACCAACCGCCTTCTGGTCGGGCCCGTTCGATCCTCCGCCGCCGCGCGGGACCTTGTGAATGATCTGGCCCGTGAAGGTGTTCAGGCGACGATTTTCTCATCGGAAGCAGGTCAGGAAATCGAACGGCTGTCCGGGAAATGACGGTGCATGCCAGCTATGCCTGTCGCGCAGATCATAGTCGTGGGCGGCAGCATAGCGAACCCGATGCTCAAGTGCGCGGCCCCAGAAGCAATTTTCAGCGCGACCGGGACCGCATTGTTCATTCCATTTCCTTTCGCCGATTGCGCCACAAGACGCAGGTTTTTGTCGCCCCCGATGGGGATCATTTCCGCGTCCGCCTCACCCACAGCATAGAAGTGGCGCAGATTGGCCGCACCATTGCCCGCGCGCTGGGGTTGGATGAGGATCTGACCGAGGCCCTGTGTCTCGCCCATGACATCGGCCACCCGCCCTTTGGCCATGCGGGGGAAGGTGCGCTTGAAGCGGCGATGCAAAAATCCGGCGGCTTTGACCATAATGGCCATAGCTTGCGGCTTTTGACCCGGCTGGAACGCGCTTATCCCAATTGGCCGGGCCTTAATTTATGCTGGGAAACGCTGGAGGGTCTGGCAAAGCATAATGGCCCGGTGCTGAGACCCGGCTGGGCCATGAAGGATGTGGATGCTCGCTTTCCGCTTGATCTTCACCGTCGCTCTTCACTGGAGGCTCAGGTCGCGGCCATTGCCGATGACATTGCCTATGACAATCACGACATTGATGATGGTCTGCGGGCCGGGCTGCTCGATTTTGATCAGATTATCGACGCGCCGCTGGTTCGGGATGTCTGGCCGTCGGTGTCCGCCCGGCTGGGTGGAATTGATCAAAGGCTCTTGGCGGCAGAGCTAGTGCGCACCCAAATTGGCATGATGGTCAATGATGTGATCGCCGAAACCCGCAATCGGATTGCCGCATTGGGCATAAAGACAGAAGACGATGTGCGATTGGCCTCTGCCAATATCGTTGGTTTCTCTCCCGCGATCCGCGAGGGGGAGGCTGAGCTAAAACGGTTCATGTACGCCAATCTCTATCACCACCCCCGGCAGTTGGAGATTGCCAAGAGCTGCCACGCAATTGTCGCCAATCTTTTCGCAGCCTATCATGCAGATCAAAGCCTGCTGCCCGAAGACTGGCGGCAGACCGCACCGGAAAGCCAGCCAGCGTTGGACCAGCATATTTCCGATTTTATTGCGGGGATGACGGATCGTTATGCCATTTCCCGGCATCGGGAGATTGTTGGTCCGGTTGATCTGCCGGACGGGTTTTAGCCGTTTAGCCTGCATCGGGCGGGTTCTTGACCAACAGCCATTGCCAAAAGCCTGCTAGATGCTAGCTCTAGAGAGCTGACAGGGCGGGGGGTTTATCTGTGCGTATCATAATAGCAGGCTCAACGGGATTGGTTGGTAGGGCGCTTATCGACCAGCTGGCAATGCAGCCTCAT
>RFSU01000030.1 GCA_009923795.1 Sphingomonadaceae bacterium | reverse complement strand
TTTATGACACGCAGGATCTGTATCGCCGCTTTGGGCAGGTTGAAGGGCGCGCCTATTTTGTGGGCGGGCTTTCCGCAACCTATTTGCGGCGCGGCAATGTGGTGGTCATTCCCATCCGGCTGGGCGTTGGGGTGCGGCTGGGGGCCAATGTTGGCTATATGAATTTTACCGAAAAGTCCCGCTGGCTGCCCTTTTGATCAGTCTGCGGCCAGCCGCCAGCCCAATGTTTCGCCTGCATGGAAAGGAATAATCTGCGTTCCCGCGGCATCAACATGGGTGGGCACTGTCTCTCCACCGCGCACAAGCGTGATGGTGCCTTCGTTGACGGGGAGCTTGTAAAAGGCCGGGCCGTTCAAGGACGCAAAGGCTTCCAATTGATCGAGCGCATGGTCTTCATCGAACACCTGTGCGTAGCTCTCAATCGCAAATGGCGCGTTGAAAATGCCCGCACAGCCGCAGGATGTTTCTTTGGTTTCAATGGCATGGGGGGCCGTATCCGTGCCGAGGAAGAATTTGGGATTGCCCGATGTGGCGGCGGCGCGCAGGGCCAGCCTGTGGCGTTCCCGCTTCACGATAGGCAGGCAGTAAAGATGCGGCCTTATACCGCCGACCAGCATGTCGTTGCGGCTGATGTGCAAATGCTGGGGCGTGATTGTGGCGGCGACATTTGGGCCGGCTGCCGCGACGAAATCCACCGCGTCGGCCGTTGTGATATGTTCAAAAACAGTCCGCAGGCCGGGAAAGTCCCGCACAATCTGTGAGAAGATGCGATCGATAAAAACGGCTTCGCGGTCAAAGACATCCACATCATGATCGGTCACTTCGCCATGGATCAGGAAGGGCATGCCAATTTTTTCCATGCGTTCTAGCACGGGGTAGATCAGGCGAATATCGGTGACGCCATGCGCGGAATTGGTCGTGGCATTTGCGGGATACAGCTTGGCGGCCGCGAAGGCCCCGCTTTCAAACCCTGCCGCGATCTGATCGGGATTTGCGCTATCCGTCATGTAGCAGGTGATGAGCGGTTCAAAATCGCTGCCTTCGGGCAGAGCGGCCAAAATCCGATTGCGATAGGCAATGGCCTGATCCGCTGATGTGACCGGCGGCTTGAGATTGGGCATAACAATAGCACGGCGAAACTGGCGCGCGGTATAGCCGACAACAGCCTTCAGCATCTCGTCATCGCGCAGGTGGACATGCCAATCATCCGGGCGTCGAATGGTGATCTGATCCGTCATGTTTACTCCTTGCCTGCGAAACACTTGGGAAAATCTCTTATTCGTCTTACATGACAGCCATGGCCGATACTATGCTTTCAGATAGAGCCGTCATTCGACTGACCGGTGACGATGTCCGCGGATTCTTGCAAGGGCTTGTGACAAACACTGTCCTTGGGGACTTGCCAGTCTGGTCAGGGCTTTTAAGCCCGCAGGGCAAGGCGCTGTTCGATTTTTTCATCTGGGACGACGGCGATGATCTGCTGATCGATTGTGAGACGGCGCAGGCCGAGGCCTTGATTAAGCGCCTCTCTGTGTATCGTCTGCGGCGTCCCATTACGATTGCCCGAGATGAGTCGCTGGCCGTGCATTGGGCGCAGGCTGGTAAGGAAGGCGTTGCTGACCCCAGGCTTGCTGCGCTTGGCCGTCGCTGGATTGCGCCGCCCAGCGGCGCTGCCTCTGGCTATCATGCGCATCGTTTGGCGTTGGGCGTGGCGGAAGGGGCCGCAGAGTTGGGGCAGGATAAAATCCTGTGGCTGGAAGCGAATGCCGCCGAGCTGAATGGCGTCAGCTTCACCAAGGGATGTTATATTGGGCAGGAAAACACCGCCCGCATGAATTATCGGCAAAAGGTCAACCGCCGCCTCTTTGTTTTGCCCGATGGCCGGGTGGAGCGCCGACCCGTCGACGCACCCGGTGATGCGCTGATCCCGGATTGGCTGGAACCGGTTCTGGCGGGCGCATAAATCTGGCCCGTCCGAACAGCATGAAAATTCCCGCTTTTCCTTCGGGGCTTGGGCCGCTAACCCCTTAAAAATATAGAGGGGATGTGGGGAATGGTCGATCTTTGGTTGCAGCTTGGGCTGGCACCGGCTGCACTTTTGGCGCTTGCGCTGATTGTGCTGGGGGCCGCCTTTGTGCGGGGGCTGACGGGCTTTGGCTTTGCCATCCTTGCCGTGCCGCTTTTGGGTCTCGTCATCCCGCCGACGGACGCGGTTCTGCTGGCGATTGTCCTGCAAACGCTGATCGGGCCTTTTGGCGTCGCAAAATCTATTGACCATATTGATCGTCCGGTTGTGGCGAAGGTTGCTGTCTTTGCGATGATGGGAACGCCACTTGGTCTGCTGGCCTTGGCGAATACGCCGCATGATCTTGCCCGGCTGATCATTGCGGCCATTGCTGTTGGCTGTTTCGGGACATTTTTGATCAAGCGCGCCCCGCAGCCGAGCAAAGCTCTGTCTCATATTTCGGCAACGGGGTTTGCCGCTGGCCTACTTAATGGATTTGCCGCGATGCCGGGGCCGCCCGTTATCCTCTATTTCGTCCGCAGTGGCGTTTCACCGATGACAGCGCGTGGGTCGATGATCCTCGTCTTTTTCGCCGCTGGTATTGCGGGCACAACAACGGCGGCTGTGCGCGGGCTATTGACGGGCCATATCTTGGTCATGTCCGTTGCGGCTTTCCCGTTGATGCTTTTGGGCAATCAATTGGGGTCTCGCTTTTTCGGCACGGTTGAAGATAGGGTTTGGCGGGGGCTTGTTGTTGCGCTCCTCTGCGTTGCAACCCTCGGGGCGCTTTCCAAGCTCTGGGCTTGACGGCGGGCGACCGCATGTCCAATCGGGTGCTGACAGTGAAAGGATGATGTGACGTGGAAGCGGTCAGCACGATCGAAGGCAAAGCCTATCCCTTTGGCCTTAAAAATATCGATACCGATGTCATCATTCCTGCCGCTTGGCTGAAAACTATCAGCCGCACTGGTCTGGGCAAGGGCGCGTTTGAAGCCCTGCGTCAGGAACCGGGCAATCTGTTTGATGATCCTCAATTTGCCGGAGCGCCCATCCTAATTGCGGGCGATAATTTCGGCTGCGGATCCAGCCGGGAACACGCCGCTTGGGCCTTAGCAGATCTGGGCATTACGGCCGTCATCGCGCCCAGTTTTTCCGACATTTTTTCAGGCAATGCCTTTAAGAACGGCATTTTAACGGTGGTTCTGCCGCAAGAGGCCGTGGATCGGCTACTTGAGGTTGCGCAAACCGACACCATTTCCATCGACCTTGCAACACAGACGGTGACGACGCCGTTTCAAGATCGCTTCACCTTTGAGATTGACGCATTTCGCAAGCATTGCCTCCTCAACGGCCTTGATGAAGTAGGCCTAACCATGGCGATGGACGATAAGATTTCAGCCTATGAACGCCGCGCAACAACCGCGTGGCCCTGGCAAGCAGGAGCGGTAACATGAAGGCATTGCTATCCAAACAAGTCGGTGGGCCAGAAACTTTGGTTCTGGAAGAGATCGCCGATCCCGTTGCCGGGCCGGGTCAGATTCTCGTGTCGGTGAAGGCCTGTTCGATCAATTATCCCGACGTTCTTGTCATTGAAGATAAATATCAGTTCAAGCCGCCCCGTCCATTTTCGCCGGGCAGCGAAGTTGCTGGTGTTGTTGAGGCCGTGGGTGAAGGCGTGACCCAGTTTAAGCCGGGTGACCGGGTTCTGGGGGCGACCGGGAATAATGGCGGCATGGCCGAAAAAGTCGTTCTGAACGCGGCAACGGCATATGCCCTTCCCGATGAGCGCAGCTTTGCCGAGGGTGCAGCCCTGATCCTGACCTATGGCACCTCCATCCACGCGCTAGTGGATCGCGGTCACATTAAGGCAGGGGATACGCTGCTCGTGCTCGGCGCCGCCGGCGGCGTCGGGATCGCCGCGGTGGAATTGGGCGTGGCCTATGGCGCGCGCGTGGTTGCGGCTGTCTCTTCCGAAGAAAAGGCGGCGGCCGCGCGTGCGGCCGGGGCATCTGAAGTTGTCATTTATGGCCGCGCGCCCTTTGATAAGGATCAGTCCAAGGCGCTGTCTGAGGCGTTTAAAGCCGCTGTCGGCCCCAATGGTGCGAACCTCATTTATGATGCGGTGGGCGGCGATTATGCAGACCCCGCCATTCGCTGCATCGCGTGGGAAGGGCGCTATCTGGTCGTGGGCTTCCCGGCGGGCATCCCACGGCTTCCGCTCAACCTCACATTGCTCAAGAGCTGCGATGTCTGTGGCGTCTTCTGGGGGGCATTTACGATGCGTGATCCAGAAGCCAATCGCGCCCATATTGCGGAGCTTTTCCGCTTTTGGAAGGACGGAAAGATCAGCCCGCTGGTCACCGACACCTTCCCGCTCGAACGGGGTGGCGAGGCCATTGCCAAAATGGCCCGTCGTGAAGCCATTGGGAAACTTGTTGTCACCATCGACTAAGGGGCGTTGCCTTCTCAGGCTCGGTTGAATCTGAGGGATCGACGTCCTATCTTGAGAGCGGAGCGCCGCAAATTAAGGGACGAAGCATGACGACCTTTGATGACCGTGAAAATGCCTTTGAAAACAAGTTCGCGCATGATCAGGACATGGCGTTTCGCGTGACCGCGCGTCGCAACAAGCTGATTGGTCAATGGGCGGCCGAGAAAATGGGCCTGACAGCCGAAGAAACGGATTCCTATGCAAAATCGGTCGTGCAGGCTGATTTTGAGGAGGCGGGAGACGAGGATGTCATCCGCAAGCTTCTGGGGGATTTGATTGCAGCGGGTGTCGATACCAGCGATGAAGATGTGCGCGCGGCAATGGCTGACCTGCTGGTCGAGGCCCGCCGCCAATTGATGGAAGCGAAATAAGCCCCATGCCAATGCCCGCCGAAGAGATCCAAGGCTTGATCCTTGCGGCCTTCCCCGATGCGCAGGTGGAGATCACCGATCTTGCCGGGGATGGCGATCATTATGCGGCCCGCGTGGTCAGTGCTGCGTTTCGCGGCCTACCGCGCGTGCGGCAGCATCAAGCCGTTTATGCCGCCTTGGGTGGCCGTATGGGTGGCGAATTGCACGCCCTACAGCTCACCACAGTGGTTCCAGATTAAGGAGATATAGATCATGACCGATACTCAGGCCCGCATTGGCGAAATTGTGAACAGCAGCGATGTGGTGCTGTTTATGAAGGGCACGCCCTTATTCCCGCAATGTGGCTTTTCCAGCCTTGCTGTTGCGATCCTCGACCGGGTTGGCGTTGAATATGCCAGCGTCGATGTGCTTCAAGACGCCGAAGTCCGCACCGGAATTAAGCAATTTTCAGATTGGCCAACCATCCCCCAGCTTTATGTGAAGGGGGAATTTGTCGGCGGTTCGGACATTATGAAGGAAATGTACGAAGCTGGTGAGCTGGATGAGCTGATGGCGGAAAAAGGCGTTGCTCCGGCGGCCTGACGCAGAACCCTTCCCAATTTCGCCGCATGAGGGCGCATGAAGCACCCGGATCTCTCCGCTGAGCCCTATGCCATTGCAGAGCAGGTGAGCCCGCTTGTGCGCCGCGTGCTTGCGTACAACCCATCGCCTTTCAGCTATACGGGCACGCAGACCTATATTGTAGGAACGGGCGAGGTCGCGGTGATTGATCCCGGCCCGCTGGGGGATGATCCGCATCATGTGGAGGCGTTGATCTCCATTCTGGCGGGCGAAAAAATTTCCGCCATCATGTGCACCCACACGCACCGAGACCATAGCCCGGCTGCAGCCCCGCTGGCGGCGGCCACGGGTGCGCCCATTATTGGCTGTGCAGCACTGGTGCTGGAGGATGATGGCCCGCGCGCCGATGCCAGCTTTGACGCGACCTATTTGCCCGATAGGGTGCTGGTGGATGGGGATCAGATCAGCGGGCCGGGCTGGACGCTGACGGCGGTCGCAACGCCGGGGCACACATCCAACCATCTCTGCTTTGCACTGGCAGAAGAAAAGGCGCTGTTTACGGGGGACCATGTCATGTCTTGGTCAACCAGCGTTGTCTCCCCGCCAGATGGCGATATGGCGGCCTATATGCGCAGCTTGGCCCTGCTGATGGATCGAGATGACGCCATTTATTACGCGGCGCACGGCGCGCCGATTGAAACGCCCCACCGCCTTGTGCGGGGCATGATGGGCCACCGCAAGCAGCGCGAAGGGCAGATTTTGCGCTTACTCGAAAGCGGGGTCGGCCATATCCCAGAGATGGTGGGTCATATGTATAAGGGCGTCGATAAACGGCTGCATCCAGCGGCGGGTCGGTCTGTGCTCGCGCATCTCATCGATCTGCGCGATCGTGGGGAGGTTGCCGGGGCGGGCGATCACTGGCAACGCCTGACCTAATGCTATTTTAACTGCCAAAGCAAGAAGGTGACGCGATCATGACTGCACCCATAGGCACGCTGGCCGGTGTCGATATCCGGGCTGAGATTGAGCGGCTCCGCAAGGAACGCAACGCCGTGATCCTGGCGCATTATTATCAGCGCCCGGAAATTCAGGATCTGGCCGATTATGTGGGTGACAGCCTGGAACTCAGCCGTAAGGCGCAGGCGACCGATGCCGATGTCATTGCCTTTTGCGGAGTCCGCTTCATGGCAGAGACAGCGAAGATCCTCTCACCCGAAAAAACCGTGATCCTGCCCGATATGGATGCCGGGTGCAGTTTGGAAGATAGCTGTCCCCCAGATCAGTTCGCCGCCTTCCGCGCAGCCCACCCAGATCATATTGCGCTGACCTATATCAACTGCTCAACAGAGGTTAAGGCACTTTCTGACATTATCGTCACAAGTTCTTCTGCTGAAAAGATTTTATCTCAAATTCCACTCGATCAGAAAATCATTTTCGGGCCGGATAAACATCTGGGCGGGTATCTTAAGCGCAAACTTGGGCGGGACATGCTGCTCTGGCCGGGCGTATGCATTGTGCATGAAGCCTTCTCGGAAACGGAGCTGATCAAGCTTAAGGCGCAGCACCCGGGCGCACCCGTTGCTGCCCATCCGGAATGCCCGGCGCATATCATCGACCATGCCGATTATGTTGGCTCGACCAGCGGCATTTTGGATTATGCCAAGCATCTGAAGGGCGATACGCTGATCGTCGCGACGGAGCCGCACATCATCCACCAGATGGAATTGGCGATGCCGCATAAGACTTTCATCGGCGCGCCGGGTGCGGACGGGAACTGCAATTGCAATATCTGCCCCTATATGGCGCTCAACACGCTGGAAAAACTCTATATCGCGCTGCGCGACCTGAGCCCCCAAGTGCATATTGAAGAAGGCCTACGCCTCAAGGCAAAGCAAAGCCTCGACCGGATGCTTGAGATGGCGAGTGGCACGGTCGGGCAGGGGGATTTAGGGCCTCGGCCCTGAACTTTTCGGCTGAATCAGGCGGCGGACCGCTTTGGTCGTTCATTGCGTTCAAAACTAACACGCAGGCGTGTTCCCGTGGCCGCCGCTAGTTTCTGAAGCGTCGTTGTCGATGGTCGCGATTTTCCGCCCTCCATCCGGGCAATGACGCTCTGGGTCGTGCCCATGCGCGCTGCCAGTTGATCTTGGGTCAAGCCTGCTTCGGTGCGCGCCTTGATCAGCGCCGCCGCCAGTTCGAACTCTTCTGCCAGTGCATCATAGTCGCGTTGGAAATCGGGATCGGCCTGCCATGCTTTGGCGATCTTGCCGAAGGGAAGCGGTTTCGTCATTTCAACTCCTCGGCCCGTTGCAAGGCCAGCTTGATTTCGCGATGCGGCGTTTTCTGAGTCTTCTTAACAAACGCCCGAACAATAATGACGCGCCGTCCAGATGCCGTGACATAAATGGCCCGAGAGATGCCGTCACGGCCCTTCATGCGCATTTCCCAAAGCGACTGATGCAGATGCTTTACATGCGGCTCGTGAACATGTTCTAGGCCATGCGCCTCAATCAAATCCACAATCCGTGCCAGTCTCGCTCGCATGTCGCTAGGCAGGGCATCAAGCTCCATCCGAACGCGGTCGTCTAATACGCTGACACGCCACTGCATAAAACGGAACATAGCTTTTTTGCTATATTTGTCAAGAAGCGCTTTCTCATCAAGATCGGGAAAAGCCACTTTCTATCGTTGGTCAATTCGCTTAGCTGGATAGTATGACATCTTCCGTTCCATTTACCCTGCCAAATTTCGACCTTCTCGCCTTTGTCCGCGCCACTTTGGCGGAGGACATGGGGCCATTGAACCGGGACGTCACGTCGGAAAGCGTTATTCCGGCGGAGGCTGCTTTTTCTGGAAAGATGCAGAGCCGGGAAGAGATTGTCGTTGCGGGCTTGCCGATTGCGGCGTCGTTTTTTCGGCATCTCGACCCAGAGATGCAGATCGACCTATTGGCAGACGAGGGACAGATTGTCTCGGCGGGCGCGCCGCTCATGGCTTTGGCGGGCCGCGCGCGGGCGATGCTGACGACGGAACGGTCTGCGCTCAATATCTTGCAGCATTTGTCCGGCATCGCAACGATGACGCGGGCTTATGTCGATGCGATTGCGGGCACAGGCTGCACCTTGTTGGATACGCGCAAGACGATCCCCGGCCTGCGCGTGCTGGAAAAATACGCAACCCGCATGGGTGGCGCGACCAATCACCGCATGGGTCTGTGGGATGCGGCGATGATCAAGGACAATCATGTGGCGTTAGCCGGCGGCGTGGCCGAGGCGGTGCGCCGGGCCAAGGCGGCGGGCGTGGAGCGGATCATTCTAGAAGTCGATCGGTTGGACCAGATTGAACCGGGTCTCGCGGCAGGTGCGACCCATTTGCTGCTCGACAATATGGATGCGTCCGTTTTGCGGCAGGCCGTTGCCCTTGTGGCGGGGCGGGTGCCGACAGAAGCCTCTGGCGGTGTGACGTTGCAGACCATCCGCGCCAAGGCGGAAACGGGTGTGACCTATATTTCGGTTGGGCGGCTGACCCAGAGTGCCCCTGCGGTTGATATTGGGCTGGACTTCACACTGGCCTAACCGTCGGGTGGTGTTGAGCGCGTCCGCCAAATCTGGCAGACAGGCGTATGGCTAAATTTGCACCTTTCACTTGGGATGATCCCTTTCACCTCGACGCGCAGCTGACCGAAGACGAGCGGATGATCCGCGATGCAGCGGAAAGCTATGCGCAGGACAAACTTCTACCGCGCGTTGTTTCCGCTACGTTGGACGAGCGTTTTGATCGGGAGATCATGAACGAACTGGGCGACCTCGGTTTGCTGGGCGCGACCATAGACGGCTATGGATGCGCGGGCGTGAGCCATGTTGCCTATGGCCTGATCGCGCGTGCGGTGGAGCGGGTTGATTCGGGCTATCGCTCCGCCATGTCGGTGCAAAGCTCGCTCGTGATGCATCCCATCCATGCCTATGGCAGTGAGGCGCAGCGGGAGAAATATCTTCCCAAGCTGGCGAGCGGGGAATGGGTTGGCTGTTTCGGCCTGACAGAGCCGGATGCCGGATCTGACCCTGCGTCGATGAAGACCAATGCCAAGCAGGTAGATGGTGGCTACATCCTCAATGGTGCGAAAATGTGGATCACCAATTCGCCTATCTCTGACCTTGCGGTGGTCTGGGCGAAGGATGAAGGCGGCGTTATTCGCGGCTTCATCGTTGAACGCGGGATGACGGGTTTTTCGACCCCCAAGATTGAAAAGAAGCTCAGCCTTCGGGCGTCGATCACGGGGGAGATTGTGCTGGAGGACGTGTTCGTTCCCGAAGAAAATCTACTGCCCAATGTGCAGGGCCTGTCTGGCCCGTTCGGCTGTCTCAACAAGGCGCGCTATGGCATTGCTTGGGGCGTGATGGGGGCGGCTGAGGATTGTTTCCACCGCGCCCGCCAATATCAGTTGGATCGTATTCAATTTGGTCGTCCGCTGGCGGCAAATCAAATCCCGCAGTTGAAAATGGCGAATATGCAGACGGAAATTGCGCTGGGCCTTCAGGCCGCGCTCACCGTCGGCCGGGCCATTGATGCGGGCAGTTGGTCGCCGGAAATGATCAGCCTTATTAAGCGCAATAATTGCGGCAAGGCGCTCGATATCGCGCGGGTCGCGCGGGACATGCATGGCGGCAATGGGATTTCCGCCGAATATCATGTCATCCGGCACACAATGAACCTCGAGACCGTTAACACATATGAAGGCACGCATGATGTGCATGCGTTAATCCTTGGGCGCGCCATCACAGGTATTCAGGCGTTTAGTTGATTGGACCTTATGTGACCAAAGCGCTTTCTGGCATCCGCGTGCTTGATCTGTCCCGCGTTCTCGCAGGGCCTTGGTGCACGCAGATGCTGGGGGATTTGGGGGCAGAAATCATTAAGATTGAACAGCCCGGCAAGGGGGATGATACCCGCAGCTGGGGCCCGCCTTGGCATGGCGAGGGGGATGAACGCCTGTCGGCTTATTATCTCTCTGCCAATCGGAATAAGAAAAGCGTCACCATCGATATTTCCAGGCCAGAGGGGCAGGCGCTGATCCGCGAATTGGCGGCCAAATGCGATGTTCTGGTTGAGAATTTCAAAGTGGGTGGGCTGGAAAAATATGGGCTGGATTATCTGAGCCTCAAGGCGCTGAACCCGCGCCTTGTCTATTGCTCCATCACCGGCTTTGGCCATAGCGGGCCGCGTGCGCACCAGCCGGGCTATGATTTAATGGTGCAGGGCATGTCTGGCCTGATGAGCGTGACGGGTGATCCTGCGCGGGAACCGCAAAAAGTGGGTGTCGCGCTGGTCGATGTGATGACCGGCCTGCACGCGTGCATTGCCGTGCTGGCGGCGCTCAACCAGCGTCATGAGACGGGCCGGGGACAGCTCATCGATATGGCCCTGCTCGACGTGGCCGTCTCCACGCTCGCCAATATAGGCCTAAACCAGCGCGTAACTGGTGAGGCACCGCGCCGTATGGGCAATGCCCACCCCAGTGTTGTTCCCTATCAAGTGTTTGAAACGGCCGATGGGCATATGATTGTGGCGGTTGGCAATGGGCAATGACAGCCAATTTGCGCACTTCACAAAAGCGCTTGGCCTTGCCGATCTTGCAACCGATCCGCGCTTCACGACCAATTCGGGCCGTGTCGAAAATCGCAATGCCCTGATCCCGCAATTGGCCCAAGCCATGCGGGGCAAGACGACCGCACAATGGGCCGAGATGCTAGAAGCCGTCAACGTTCCTGCCGGGCCGATTAATGACATTGGTCAGGCATTGGCCGACCCACAGGCCGTTGCGCGGGGGCTGGCGACGATGGCAGGCAATCGGCCGGCCATTGCAAGCCCGCTGCGTCTTTCAGATTCTCTCCCGGGTGCAGGGTCTGAGCCGCCCTTATTGGGGCAGAATACAGATGAGGTGCTTGGCGATATGCTGGGCCATGATGCGGCCAGCATTGCGGATTTGAAAGCGCGCGGCATTCTTTAGGTCGCGCAATGGGTGGCAGCTGCAAATTCCCCTTGACGTAAACGTGAAGTTGGGGATTCCAGTGGGACGATAAATTCCAAAAGAAGGACGCCTCCTCATGACGCTCGATGTGCTCCACCGCACCGCCTATACTGAAGACCACGAAGCCTTCCGCTCGACGGTGCGTCAGTTTGTGGCGAAGGAAATCGAACCCAATTCCAACACATGGGATGAAGAGGGGCTTGTGCCCAAGGCGATCTGGCCAAAGGCTGGGGAGCTTGGCCTTTTGTGCCCGACGGTTCCGGAAGAATATGGCGGCCTTGGCCTTGATTTCGGCTACAACTCAATCATCAATGAAGAGTTTAGCTATGGCACTGATGTCGCCACCGGCTTTTCGCTGCAGACGGATATCGTCGCCAATTATCTGATCTCTTATGGCTCGGAAGAGCAGAAGAAGCAGTGGCTTCCCAAGATGGTCTCTGGGGAGATTGTCACGGCGATTGCGATGACTGAGCCGGGCACGGGCTCCGACCTTCAAGGGATGCGGACGACGGCCAAGAAGGATGGCAATCATTATGTCTTGAATGGCGCCAAAACCTATATCACCAATGGCCAGAATGCGGACCTGATCCTCGTCTGCTGCAAGACGGATCCTGATGCGCAGCCGGGCTATAAGGGCGTGTCGATCGTTCTTGTTGAAGCCGACCGAGATGGCTTTAAGCGCGGCCGGAACCTGGACAAGATCGGCCTTGATGCCGCCGATACGTCAGAGTTGTTCTTTGAAGATGTGCGCGTGCCCATCACCAATTGCCTGGGTGAAGAGGGTATGGGGTTCATCTATTTGATGACCGAATTGCCGCAGGAACGTCTGTCCATTGCCATTGGCGCGCATGCGGCAGCGCAACGGGCCTTTGATATGACGGTGGAGTTTGTGCGGGAGCGTAAAGCCTTTGGCCAGCCGATCCTGAACTTCCAGAACACCCGCTTCATCCTTGCTGATCTAAAGACCAAGCTGCAAGTGGGTTGGGCGCATATTGATTGGGCGTTGCAGCGCCATTTGAAGCGGGAATTGACGCCGGAAGAGGCGTCGGCCGCGAAGCTCTGGCATACCGAACTTCAGGGCGAAGTGGTTGATAAATGTCTACAGCTGCATGGCGGTGCGGGCTATATGAACGAATATCCGATCGCCAAGCAGTTCCGCGGCGCGCGTGTGACCCGTATTTTCGGCGGCACGAGCGAGATCATGAAGGAATTGATTGGCCGCAAGCTGTAAGGGTTACGGCGACAAGGCCCGCCCCCAACCTCTCCCGCTTGCAGGAGGGGGTGGGGGTGGGCATGTTCGTTTTTCATTTCCGGTCTAGCCAAATGCGCCCAAATCCGCGAGAAGCGCGCCATGCGTAAAGGCCATCGTCCATCAAAGCCGCCATCAAACCGCCCTCGTTTCTGGGGACGGCACGCCGTATCTGCGGCCTTGGCCAATCCCAACCGCGTCTTGCGTAAGCTTTGGGCCACGCGAGAGGCCGCTGCGGCGCTGGACATTCCCTCCAGCCTGACGGTTGCTTATGCCGAAGCGCCCGATCTGGGCCGGATGGTGCCCGCAGATGCGCCGCATCAGGGGCTGGTTCTGGAAGTTGATCCGCTGGAAGATGTCTGGCTGGGGGATCTTTTGGCGGATGGCGCGGGTGATCAACGGCCGCTCGTCGTGCTGGATAAGGTGACGGATCCCCATAATGTGGGCGCTATTCTGCGCTCTGCCGCTGCCTTCAATGCACTGGGCATTGTGACGCAAGATCGCCACGCTCCGCCCGAATCGGGGGCCTTGGCCCGATCTGCCTCTGGCGCGCTGGAAGTTGTGCCTTGGGTGCGCGTGGTGAATTTGTCGCGCGCGTTGGATGACATTGCGGAGGCTGGGTTTTGGCGCATCGGCCTCACCGGCCATAGCGACCGCTTGCTGGGGGATGCCATTGGCACGGCCCGGGTCGCCTTAGTTCTGGGCGCAGAGGGCGAAGGCATGCGCGCGAATACGGAGGCGCATTGCGATGAGCTGGCCAAGCTGCCGATCAGTAGTCAGGTCGAAAGCCTGAACGTCTCTAATGCAGCGGCCATTGCGCTCTACGCCACGGCGGCACGCGGTTAGGCAAAGAAAAAGCCCCGTTTTTGGCGGGGCTTCTTCTGGATTAACCTGATCTCTCGATCAGTCTTCCTGAGCGATGGTGACTTTCAGGCCGTCCAGTTCTTCCTTGAAATGGATTTGGCAGGACAGGCGTGACCGCGCGTCGCGGAAGGACGAGCTGTCGAGCAAGTCATTTTCATCTTCGCTCATCGGCTCCACCTTGTCGGCAAAGGCCTCATCGACATGGATATGGCAGGTCGCGCAAGAGCAGCAGCCGCCGCACAGGGCCAAAAGCTCGTCAAAGCCAGCATCACGGATGATTTCCATGACCGACAGGCCTGTTTGACCCTCAACCGTCTTTTCGGTTCCGTCACGTGTCACGACAACCAGCTTAGCCATGTGTATTCCTCTTGATGTTCCCGGCGTTGATAAGCGTCGCTAGCTTCGATGGCCGGTGTTATCAAGCGCGGAGTCGCATGAAGGGGAAGATCGGGATGGCGCAAGCTGAATTGAACGCGGCAATTGATGCACTGATCCGCGCGGAGCCCATATTTGGACAGGCCGTTGATCGGGTTGGCTATCCTGAACCGCGCTCGCGGACGCCGGGTTATGAAACTCTGTTGCGCACGATCATCGGCCAGCAAGTGAGCGTGAAGGCCGCGGCCTCCATCTGGGCGAAACTTGCGGCAGGGCTGGGAGATATGACCCGCCCGGATATCCTGCTTTCTGCAGATCCGGAGACGCTGCGGGGGTTTGGTCTGTCTCGGCAGAAACAAGGCTATGCCGTTAGCCTTGCGCAATTGGTGGCTTCGGGAGAGCTGGATCTGCTGGACCTACCCAAAGAGGATGAGGAGGCGATTGCCCTGCTGATCCGCGTGAAGGGTATTGGACGCTGGTCGGCGGAGATTTATCTCATGTTCGCAGAAGGCAGGGCCGATATTTGGCCCGCAGGCGATCTGGCGGTGCAGATTGAAATTGGGCGTTTGTTCGGGATGGACGGACGGCCTTCAGAACGCACCATCCGGGATATGGCGGAGCCGTGGCGTCCGCACAGAAGTGCCGCCGCTATACTAGCTTGGCATCATTATAATATTCAGGCGATTTAGCGGCCCGTTGAGGGCGACGCCACAAGGCTGGCGGCTTCCAACTCGTCAAGCGCAGCGCGCGCCTTCAGGTAGCGGCGCGCCTTGGCCTGCCAAGCTTGCGCTTTCTGCGCGCCCGGAAGGCGGGCGATCTCCTGCATCGCCAAATCGACCCTGTCATGGGACAGAGCACGACGCGCGCGATCCAGCTTCATCGCCGGCATTTCGGACGGCTGATCGGCGCGGCGGATGACGACAAGGTCATCTAGGCTGCTTGTGATGCGGTTCAGCCAGCTTCCTTCTGGTGCAGCGCGCACCAGCAACTCTGGCGTGATCATCTCCAGATCTTCTTGCAGTTGATCGAGCGAAACGGGCTGGCGGGCATTGTTGATGAGCTGGGCAACAGCCTTTGGCTTCATCGATCCAAAATGCTGCTGAAGCGCAGTTTCCAAATAGCCAAGCGGAAGGCCGCGTTCAACGGCGCGACGCGTGGCAATGATGATGAGAAGGGTTTCAGCCCGCGATGCATCTTCAAGAGCATTGTCCGCCCGCGCATCAATCTTGGCCAATCGCGTCTCAAGCTCTTCGACATTGGCTGGTGTCAGTTCCGTTTTGGCGCGCGCCGGAACAGGCGCAGGCTTTGGCTGTGGCGTGCCTGTTGCTAGCTCTTGCGGAACGATCCAGTCCCGTACGGGCGTCCATTGTGTCACAGCCCAAGCCAT
>RFSU01000290.1 GCA_009923795.1 Sphingomonadaceae bacterium | reverse complement strand
CGACCAGCAAGGCCTGCGCGGCTTGTTCTTCCGCCAGATCAAGCGCGAGATAACATGCGTTTTCTCCAATCTCTGTCGCAAGTGCTTCTAGCCGATCCGCGCGCCGGGCCACCAACATCACCCGTGCGCCAGCTTTGGCCAGTGTTCGCGCCGTTGCCTCGCCAATGCCCGCAGAGGCGCCGGTAACGACAGCTGTTTTTCCGCTCAAGCTGCACATATCTCTTGCCCTCAATCAATCAGCACGGGCACGAACTGCCGCCGCGCAATTTTCCATCCGCTACCGGTGCGGACCAGCTGGTCATCATAATAGCCGACGCCCCGATGGATTGGGCCGCCTTCATTCATGGGCATAAGCAGCGCATCGACATAGGTGCGCGCTCTCACTCCGTCATCTTCATTGCGGATTTCAATGTTGGTTATGCGATGCAGAGTTGGGCCAAGATCGGCATGCGCCTGCTTCATATAGGCCGTGATGGCGATCGCGCCCTGCCACCTGCCAAAACTGCCATAGTCCGCCTCGCAATCCTCTGAAAAGCAGGCGCGGAAGCGCTTCCAGTCGCGCTGGTCAATGGAGGTGCCATAAGATACTAAGACGCCCGATATGGCCCGCTCATCCTGCGCGCTCAGGCCTGATCCTATCGCCGTAATCTGGTTCATCGGCCTCTCCCTCCATATTTATTGTGCAAGATGTAGGTCCTCCGCTTCAGGCATCGCCCTTCTTTCGATAGGCGCATGGCTTGCATAAACCGTAATCCCTGCAGATAGAGATAAGGAAGAATGTTATGCTCGTGTCGAGCCTGTGCATGGTCGGGTACGACGGCCCAGCGCCGAGGCTGGAGATTTGGCCCGCAGAGGCCGCTTATTGCCAACGGGATGTTGCGCTCGCGTCGTTCAATCACAGCCTTGCCATGGCGAAGAAATCTGATGCCTTGGGCTTTGACTGGATCACCGTTTCCGAGCACAATTACGCACCCTATACCATGACACCCAACCCTTGCGTGATGGCGGGGGCGCTGACACAAGCCACAAGTCAAGCAAAGATCGCCTTGCTTGGGCCATTGGTTCCCCTTTCAAACCCGGTTCGCTTGGTCGAAGAATTGGCGATGGTCGATATGTTGAGCGGGGGGCGCCTAGTTGTTCTCTTCCTGCGCGGCACGCCCAATGAGCACCGCACCTATGACAATGATCCCGATGCCTCGCGCGCCATGACTCAGGAAGGGATTGATCTCATCGTCAAAGCCTGGAGCGCGGACGAACCGTTTGCATGGGTGGGCGACCAATATCAGTTCAGCACCGTCTCAGTCTGGCCCAAGCCGGTGCAGCTGCCACACCCACCTATCTTGGGTTCGGGAAACAGCGAGGGGTCTGTACGCTACGCCGCCGCGCGCGGGATGGCAACCGGGTCCGGAACATGTGATCTATTGCGGCATTGCCGATGCCGTCGACAGCGGTGCCAAGGCACTGGTGTTCGCTATGCAAGCCGATGTGTTCGATTCCAAATCGATCTGGGAAGACTTCCCCCCGCATTCC
>RFSU01000289.1 GCA_009923795.1 Sphingomonadaceae bacterium | reverse complement strand
TTCTGGTAGAAGGCAGCGCGCTCTGCCTCACCCCAATTGTCGCCGCCACTGCCGCCCGAAACTGACCCGGATCGCAAAACAGTGACGCGGATGCCATCGCTGCGTAGCTCGTCGCGCAACCCGGCGGCCATCGCCTCAATCGCTGCCTTTGTCGCAGCATAGACGCTGAGCATGGGGAAGGGATTGCGGACGGATTCGCTGCTCAGGAACACAATCTGGCCGCCGCTCTTGCGCAAATGCGGGATGGCCGCGCGCGTCACCCAGATCGGTCCTGACACATTGGTTGCAAAGTGGCGGTTTACTTCGGCATCGGTCGCCTTTTCGATCAGAAAGGGGCTAAAGATCGCCGCATTGTTGATAACATAATCGAGCCGCCCGAACCGCTCTATAGTTCGGGCTATAGCATGATCGACTTGTGCTGAGTCGGACACATCACAGGACTGCACGAGGAGATCAGGGCGTGCTTCTGCTTCCAGTTTCGAGAGTTCATCCGAAGGCCGGGCGAGCGCCGCAACCTGTGCTCCAGCGGACAGCAGAGCCGCAACGAAATGCCGCCCCATTCCCTTGGATGCGCCCGTAACCAGAGCAACTTTGCCCGCAAGCACTGCCAATACACCTCTCCTTCGTCTCTCAACCAACATCGTTTCAAATAATTGACGGAGCGTCAACTCTTGTTTTCGCGCGCGTGGCCATTTACGCTGCCTGGATCGATAGGAGGACGCATTTGACCAGTATGACCTTGCGCAGCAACGCTGATCGCGTAAACCAAATGGGGCAACGGATTGGGGCCAAGGGCGAACGCACGCGGCAGAAACTGATCGACGTTACCGTCACATTGCTTGAAACGCATGGCTTGCGTGACTTGACCGTGGCCGAAATTGCGCGCTGTGCTGAAACATCCCCTGCGACATTTTATGTCTATTTTGACGGCGTACCCGAAGCATTGCTGGCCGCGCTTGAGACAACAACGCAAAGCACGCCCGATTTGTTGCAGATGCTTGAAGACAACTGGGCCGTCTCACAAGGCTACGCCCGCGCGCGCGCCTTTGTCGAGCAATATTGCGTCCATTGGGCTGCCCATAGCACCGTGTTCCGTTGCCGCAATCTTGCAGCGGAAGAGGGCGATACGCGGTTTCTGGCAGCACGCCGCGAAGCGGTGACGCCGTTGCTCGAGGCCCTCGCACAAAAGGTGACGGTCGCGCAGAAAGAGGGCCGCGTCCTCGACAAGTTGCAACCCCGTGCATCGGCGGGAGCGGTGCTAACGCTGCTCGAACGGCTGGCGGCCGTCGGCCCGACAACCCCAGCGCAGCCGGGGATGTCATTCAAAACGTTCAAAGATTCCGCCGCATTTATGGTCGCCAATATGCTTGGTGCAGCTGGATAAAAAATGTAGTGCTATGTCGGCAAAGACCCAGGCATTGCCTTTGCGACGCGACAAACCGATGTCAGTTTACCAAGTTTCAACCTCAAAACCGGACTGTCGGCAGCGCTTAACAAAGCCGCCGCCTGCCTGACGCTTGAATGTCGCACT
>RFSU01000288.1 GCA_009923795.1 Sphingomonadaceae bacterium | reverse complement strand
CTCCCGCCGTGTCAAAAATCGGAGCAACCAGAAGGGCATTGCGAAACGGCGTGCCGTCTTTCTTATAATTCAAGATTTCGACCAGAACGGGCCGTTTCTCGCGCACACCATCGCGGATTGTGTCTGACAGCCAAGGCTCTGTCTCTGCACCAGAGAGAAAGCGGCAATTCCGGCCGATAATTTCATCATCATCATATCCGGTCAGGTCCTTAAACGCCTGATTGCAGGCGATGATTGGATTGTCCTGCAAACGCGGATTGCTGATAACCGAGGCAACCGGGCTGTTTGCGATTAGCGAATCAAGTCTCGTGGGTGCTGCGGCAGTCATCGTCTCAGCCATGTATATCCCCTCACATAACACGGCAATATTGGCCGTTGCGAGCGAAGGGTCGTACCGGCGTTGACCTGTGCAGACGGGTCACGCGGACTGCCAATATGGCCATTCGCTCAGCTTTCTGTAACTGTTTTGCCTGATAGTTTGAAGCGAAGAGTTAATATCCCAGTGATAGATCTGCCAAAGCAATGTCCTGCTTTGGCCTATCAGGGGCGTCGGGAGCAGGATAATGCCGAAAATGCGACAGAAATCCGACCTTCCGACCAAGATGTGCCCGACCTGCGCCCGGCCTTTTGCTTGGCGGAAAAAATGGGCAAGAGATTGGGATAATGTCATTTATTGTTCAGACCGTTGCCGCAGCACCCCCGGCCGCGCCGCGGCATGATGGGGGATGGAATGACACGGCTTGACCCCATCAACCTACAGACGTCTGCCCGTTGGCTCGGCCTTGCGGGCCTCTTGCCGCAGCTGCTGGCGGTGCTGCTGCTGACCGATCCCGAATTGCGTTGGACGGCGATTGCCGCGGGCTTTGGCTATGCCGCGCTGATTTTCAGCTTTTTGGGCGGGGTCTGGTGGGGCATGGCCATCGCCACCCCCGGCGCCCCCAAATGGGCATACGCTGCGGCTGTTATGCCCAGCCTCATTGGTTTTGGGGCTTATCTGCCATGGATTTTTGGCTGGACATGGCCGGGGCCGCAGTTGCTGGTGATCAGCGTAGCCCTGCTCCTCAGCCCATTTGTCGATCACCGATTGGCGCATTCCATCGCCTTGCCCGAAGGTTGGCTCGGCCTGCGCCGTACATTGTCTTTGGGTCTGGGTAGCCTCACCGCAATACTGGCCGCCAGCGCCATTTTGCTTGATCCTGCCTAAAGGCAAAGCAGCCCTCAGGCACAGATTAGGCACATCACCGCCAGAAACAGTTGACGCCCGCCCCGCCTCAGTGGCAAAGCGCCCCCGCGCACCAATGGCCCAAGGCCAAGGCGACGCGGGTGTAGCTCAATGGTAGAGCAGAAGCCTTCCAAGCTTACGACGAGGGTTCGATTCCCTTCACCCGCTCCAGCAGATAAAAGTTTCGCGCAGAGGCCGCAGAGGCGCAAAGGTTTACAAGTCGCGTATCATTGCGAGGCGCGCCCGTTCGTTGGCGATCCGGCCACATTCGCCACAAAGGAGTTTCTCTCCGTCTTTGCGCGAACCTGTTATCTCCCCTCCCGCAGGCGGGAGG
>RFSU01000287.1 GCA_009923795.1 Sphingomonadaceae bacterium | reverse complement strand
GCGGCGTGCAAATGGGAGATCAGGTCAAGGCGCTGGAAAAGGGCGTCGACGTCCTGATCGCG
Organism: Sphingomonadaceae bacterium; assembly: GCA_009923795.1. Classification (GTDB taxonomy): domain Bacteria; phylum Pseudomonadota; class Alphaproteobacteria; order Sphingomonadales; family Sphingomonadaceae; genus Aquisediminimonas. The sequence continues at coordinate 1,528 of RFSU01000287.1, read as the reverse complement.
ACACCGGGCCGGTTGATGGATTTGTTTGAACGGGGCAAGATCCTGCTGACCGGCTGTGAGCTGCTCGTCATCGATGAAGCAGATCGCATGCTCGACATGGGGTTCATCCCCGATATTGAGAATATCTGCACCAAGCTGCCGACAAATCGGCAAACGCTTCTGTTTTCGGCCACGATGCCGCCGCCCATTAAGAAGCTTTCGGATCGGTTTCTGTCCAATCCAAAGACAATCGAAGTCGCCCGGCCTGCCACGACCAATGTCAACATCGCGCAGTTTCTTGTTGAGACGGAAACCCGCAAAAAGCGGGAAGCCTTGCGGTCCTTGCTCAACAGCGAAGACATCAACACCGCCATTATTTTCTGCAACCGCAAAACAACGGTGCGAGAGCTTGCGACCAGCCTGAAGCAACATCGCTTTCAGGCAGGCGAAATCCATGGCGATATGGATCAACCTGCCCGCTTGCGAGAGCTTGAACGGTTTAAGGCAGGCGAAATCAACGTGCTTGTCGCCTCAGACGTCGCGGCCCGCGGGCTGGATGTAAAGGGCGTCAGCCATGTGTTTAACTTTGACGCCCCTTGGCATCCCGATGACTATGTCCATCGCATTGGTCGCACCGGACGCGCAGGCGCGCTTGGCCGTGCCTTCACCTTTGTCACAAAGGAAGACGCCGAAGCGATTGAGAATATCGAAAAGCTGACAGGCCAGACGATTGAGCGCATCTCCGTTGCCACCGACGTCACGGATGGCCGCCCTGCCCGCGCCTCGAGCCGTCCTGCCCGCACCGCCGATCGCCCGGCCCCACGCACGGAAGATGCGCCAGTTGCGCCCGCCCGCAAGGAGGCGCCCGTTCGGGTGAGAAAAGAACGTGCTGCCGCGCCAAAAACCAATCGGGACGCAATCGCGCCTGTGTCTGGCGAAGATGATGGCTGGAATGGCCCTGTGCCAGATTTTCTGGCCCGCAGAATAGATTAAAGCTCGGTCTATAAAGCCGAACGCCGCAGCTTAATTGTTACGAAATGCCCAGATAAGCAGTCGATACCCAAGGCCAACCTTTGGGCTTTTGCGCTTGGCCACAGCCCTTGGCTTGGCCAAATGGGCAAAAAGTGAAGGGGCAAGGCGACGAGCGAGAGCGGTCATATGCCCTAGGTAGCACTGAGTCGGGACAAAGCCGTGACAGAGAAATGACTCTAGTGTTACAGGCAAAAGTGGCGCGCACCAAATTGACCCGCGCCTATCCAATTATTCAGCCGAGGATTGCCTCAATCTGGCCCGTCACCGTCTCAATGGCGGCCATACCGTCGACCTTCTTCAACAGGCCGCGGCCTTCATAAATGGGCAGGATCGGCGCTGTCTTGGCCCGATATTCCGTCATGCGGGTGCGCACCGTCTCTTCATTGTCGTCCGGGCGGCGCTTAAACTCGGTCGCGCCACAGGCATCGCACACACCAGCAACCTTGGTCTGCTTGAAATGGTCATGATAGCCAGCCCCGCACTTCGCGCAGGTAAAGCGACCCGTAATGCGCTCGAC
>RFSU01000286.1 GCA_009923795.1 Sphingomonadaceae bacterium | reverse complement strand
AACAGCCTTGGGGTCATCGCCCTGCGGCATAATCGCAATAGGCTCCCCTTGCGGGCCATAGAGCACAATCATCCGGGCATGATTGACCAGATAGGCGCCCTGCGCATTGGGCTTATCCCGCATGAAGGCGACGCCATAACGCTGCGCCATCTCATCAATTTGGGCGACGCTGCCCGTCAGGCCAACCATGCGCGGGTGAAAGTTGGAGACAAATTGCTTCACAATAGCAGGCGTATCCCGCGCCGGATCAATGGAGATGAAGATCGGGACAACCTTCATCGCACGCGCTTTATCCTCTTGTTCAAACAACTTAATCGCCTGCCCCATCAGCTGCGCGTCAACCGGGCAGATATCCGGGCAAAATGTATAGCCGAAATAGATCAGCCGATATTTGCCCGCAAAATCCTTCTCTGTGGTGGTTTTTCCATCCTGATTGATCAGGCTGAACGCCCCGCCCATGCGCGCGCCCTCCAGGGGCGGTGGCCCGGCATCCGGCGCAGAGCCGCCGCAAGCAGCGAGCGCGAAAGCCAAGGCGGCGGCGGCAAAAGTCTTGAATTTGGTCATGGTAGCTTAAGCTTTGCTCTGCTAGATCGAAGGACGCAAGCAGGGATTAACCGCTTCTTTGGGCCGATCAACATGAAGAAAATTCTCGCCACCCTTTCTTTGGTCGTTCTGCTCTGGCCATCACTGGCCAGCGCCCAATTTTCAGACAGCTATAATTTTCTGAAGGCTGTGCGGGAGCGGGATGGCAGCAAAGCCACTGATCTGTTGAGCAAGCCGGGAACGGTGATCATCGATACCCGCGATGTCTCGACCGGCGAAACGGCCCTTCATATTGTGGTAAAGCGGCGCGATGCAACTTGGCTCGCCTTTTTGCTGGCGCGCGGGGCAAAGCCCGATATCCGTGACGAGGATGGCAATACGCCATTGATCGCAGCCACCCAAATTGGCTTTGTGGAAGCAGCAGACATGCTGTTGAAGCGCCGGGCGCTGGTGGATGCAACCAATGGACAAGGCGAAACAGCCTTGATTTTGGCGGTGCAACAGCGCGATTTGGCAATGGTGCGGCTGTTGCTCGCCTCTGGCGCCAATCCGGCCCGCACCGACCGTGCAGCGGGTATGTCAGCCCTAGATTATGCGCGGCGGGATACGCGCGCTGCGGTCATCTTGAAGCTGTTGGAAGAGGCAAAGCCTACAAGGCCTGTCGCTGGCCCCATGTAAGGTCCGGGCGGTTTACGGATTAAATCCGTTCCCCAGACAAACGCTGGCAAATCAAATCCAGCTGATCGAGCGACGAATAAGCCAAAGTCACAGCACCGCCGCGCGCGCCGTGCGCAATGCGAACCTTGAGGCCGATCTGATCGCTCAACTGACGCTCCAGCGCCTCCACATCCGCGTCGCGGCCAGAGCCAGAGGTCGGCGTTTTGCGCGCACCCGGCTTTTTCTTTTTCGCCAGCGCTTCCGTTTCCCGAACCGAAAGGCCACGGGAGATGACTTCGCGCCCCACCCCTTCGGGATCTTCGCATTGCAAGAGCGCGCGGGCATGGCCCATCGTCAATTCGCCGGAGACGAGCCAGCCATGCACTCGCACCGGAAGGTTCCGCAGGCGCATGAGATTA
>RFSU01000285.1 GCA_009923795.1 Sphingomonadaceae bacterium | reverse complement strand
CTTCGCATTGCTGCATCACATAAAATGGCGCGCCGATGACGTCCGCATCTTCGCATGCGCCATAGCAATGCGGGTGCGGAACATCCGTGCCATTGAGCGCGCCGAGGATGCGCGCTTCCCGCAATACCGTCTTTTCGCTTCCCGGCGGCGGAACGGCAGGCGGGCGGCGCAGCATCATCGTCTTCCCGCCGCGATTGAGGCTGATGATCACGTTTGACGTGCCGCCATGGATCATCTTGGCGGTCATCGGACCATTGCCTAGATCGGGGATATTGGCATTCAGCCACGCCGTCAGGCGATCCCTATTGTACAAGTCGCTCATCGTGACACCATCGGGCGAAACAGGCTGGCCTCAGACTGCCAGTCCACGCGCACGAGCCGATGGGCAAAGCGCCACCCCTGGGCGGTGCGGACCAGCTTGTCGGAATAGGTGCCGGCATGATCAGGGCCATTGTCGCTCACCACCTGAAAATAGCTGCGTGCCGTTGCGGTGTCGCCCGCCACCTCGATGAGAGGGTTGGTGATATGGTGGCGGACGAAGCTGATCGCAGGATTGCGCTGGCCCGAAGTGAGCGCGGCCTTGACGCCGTCCGGCCCGGAGCCATGATTACCGGGGTATTCCAGCACGCCCTCGTCGGCAAAACAGGCCGCGAGCATATCGATCCGGCCCCGGTCGCCATCATAAGTGTAGCGGGCGAGAAGATCGCGGATCGCTTCCCGGTCGCTGAGCTCCTGTTTGTCCATTTCCTGTCCTACCTAGTTATACAAGTGTTGACAGGACTGGTGCAGCAACGCAAGCCTCTCGTCCAAGGAGAAACGTATGCCCGTGCCCGCACATCATATCGTGCCCGAGCCGCCGCCGTTCGAAAGCCCGCCTTATCCAGCGGATGTCTTTGCAGGGCGGACTGTGCTCGTCTCGGGCGGTGGTTCCGGAATGGGCCTCGCCATGGCCAAGGCCTTTGCGCAGGGCGGAGCGAAGGTCGCGGTGATGGGCCGCAATTTGGAGCGCGCGCAAGCAGGCGCAACTGAAATTGCAGCCTTTGGTGCGACGGTTCATGCGATCAGCGCCGATGTCCGCGATCCTGTCGCGATTGCGGCTGCCTTTGACGAAGCAGAGCAGGTGCTGGGCCCGGTGACCCTGCTCGCCAATAATGCAGGCGCGAACTTCCCGGTGCTTGCCGAAAATATCTCTGTCAATGCCTGGAACGCAGTCACGCGTATCGCGATAGACGGGACGTTTCTCTGCTCGACCGAGATGGTCCGCCGTTGCATCGCGCGCGAGGAGGGCGGTGCGATTGTCAATAACAGCGCGCAATATATCTGGACCGGTTTTCCCGGAGACGCGCACAGCGCCGCCGCCAAGACCGCTCAGGCAACAATGACCAAGGCGATGGCGCGCGAGTGGAAGGCGCTCGGCATCCGCGTCAATGCCGTTGCGGCGGGCTTCTTCCCGCATGCCAGTTCAACCAGTGGCGATGCACCTGAAGCCATTGCGCACTTGCAGAACATGATCCCGGCGGGCCGTACGGGCCGCATCCGCGAATTTGGCTGGCTGTCTGCGATGACCTGTACGCCTTTGTTTGGCGGGATGACCGGGCAAGTCATCGTCCAGGATGGCGG
>RFSU01000284.1 GCA_009923795.1 Sphingomonadaceae bacterium | reverse complement strand
GCAGCACCGTGCGGTTCGTTATCAATGATCCACGCGGTCTTGAGCACCAGCAGGCGGAATTGTTCGAGCTCGATAATCGACTGGCCGATATGGCCCTGCACAAACTGATGTTCGGAAAGCTGCTTGCCTTTGGTCCGGCGCGATACCGCGCGTTCTAGCATCATCTCGATCGCGCGCTGGCATTTGCCGACGGTACGCATCGCATGATGCACCCGCCCGCCGCCGAGTCGCGCCTGTGCGACTTTGAAGCCATCGCCGGGTCCGCCGAGCATTGCGTCGAGTGGCACGCGAACCTTGTTGTAACGGATATAGGCATGGATGCCGTCATCCTTACCCTTGCTGTCGCCCATGGTCTGCGAATGGCGGATGAATTCAATGCCGGGCGTATCGGTTGGGACAATGATTTGCGACATGCGGCTGTGTGGCGGGTTTTCGGGATTGGTGACGACCATGACGATCAGGAAGGACGCAAATCGCGCGTTCGATGTAAACCATTTCTCCCCCTCGATCACCCATTCATCGCCCTCCCTCCAGGCCTTGCAGGTGAATTCGGTCGGGTCGGCTCCGGCTTGCGGTTCGGTCATCGAGAAGCTGGAGACAATCTCGCCAGCCATCAACGGTTTCAGGTAGCGAGCTTTCTGTTCCACGGCATTGCCGGTATCAGGTGCAGCAGTGCCAAAGATGGTTGGCGCCCAGTAGGATCGGCCGAGAATTTCGTTCATCAGGGCAAGCGTTAGCTGGCCGTATCCCGGCCCGCCCAGCTCCGGCCCCAAATGGCAGGCCCAGAGGCCCTGCACCTTCACCTGATCCTGCAGCGGCTTGATATGGGCGCGCGACTCCGCATTGCCGACATCATAAGGCGCGCCGTGGCCGGGGTAGCGCAGATCGACCATCTCGCATTCGGTGCGGACGAACTTGTCCATCCAGTCGAGCTTGGCCTGCAATTCGGGTTCGATGCGGAAATCGATCATACTCTATCCAATCAGTTTGATAAGCTTTTCGGCCTCGGTGAAATTGCCGCGGACGAGCCGGTCGAACAAGATGCCGGTTTCCTTGGAGAGGATACCCTTGGCGGCTTGGGCAACCTTGTACTCGAGGATGCAGCCGCCCTTGAACATGGCGAGCAGCAGATAATAGTCGAAGTCCGACATGTCGCGACCCGTGCCCGCTGCATAATGCGCCATCAGCTCCTGCCGGGTTGGCCAGTCAGCGACATTGTAGAGTGCCTTTTCCGGGATATGGCCGGGGAAACGCTCATCGCGGATGCCGTTGCAGAACCAGGCGAGATCGAGCAGCGGATCGCCAATGGTCGAGAGCTCCCAATCGATGAGCGCAGTGAGTTTGGCAGGCGCTTCAAAAGTGAAGAGCGCGTTGGGCGTGCCGACATCGCCGTGGATCACGCCCGCCTTGAAGCTCGCCGGAACATTGGCGCGTAGCCAATCGCGCAGCAGCGCATAGCCGGGGATTTCGCGCCATTCATAATCATAGAGCTGCTTGTAGCTTTTGATCTGGCCTTCCCAGCGATCCACTTGCCGCTCAAGGAAATTGTCGGGCTTGCCAAAGCCTTCCAGTCCGACCGCCTTATAGTCGACATTGGCGAGCGCGATCAGGCCATCGACC
>RFSU01000283.1 GCA_009923795.1 Sphingomonadaceae bacterium | reverse complement strand
TTGCTTCGCTGTCATCAATCAGCGCGACCACAATTTCGCCAGCTTGGGCCATGTCTGACCGGCGGATCAGGGCGTAATCGCCATCCAAAATCCCGGCTTCGACCATGGAGTCGCCGGAGACTTCAAGGGCAAAATGCTCGCCTGGGCCAAGCAAAGCGGCAGGCACAGAAAGGGAGCTTTGCCCTTCCATTGCCTCAATAGGCATGCCCGCAGCAATGCGACCATGCAGCGGAATATCGAGCACATCATTGGCAGGAGCCACAGGGGCCGCAGGACGCGGCGCGAGGTTAACGACATTGCTGGTCGTCACCGCCTTTGGCAGGTCGCCGCGTTCCGGCATTTTCACCACATCCAGCGCGCGGGCACGGTTGGGAAGACGGCGGATAAAGCCGCGTTCTTCAAGGGCGGCGATCAAACGGTGGACGCCCGACTTTGATTTAAGGTCAAGCGCGTCCTTCATTTCTTCAAAGGATGGGGAAACACCTGTTTCCGCCAAATGATCATGGATGAAACAAACCAGTTCATGCTGCTTGCGCGTAAGCATTGCCGACCTCCAAGTTGGAACGAACGCGGAACGTGTAGGCAACATTCCGAGTCAAGTCAAGCGATCAGCAAGATCTCCACCACATCCCCACTTGCCGCTGGGGCTGACCCTGCCGGGCGGACGATGAGGGCATTGGCGCGGGAGAGCGCGCTGAGGGCGGCGCTGTCATTCAGGCCAATGGGCGTCGCATGTCCGGCCTCATATATCGCGCGGACATGGTCGGTGCGTTTGGGAACGGCGGGCAGGGGGGCTGTGAGGATCGCGGGGATTGGCTGGGCAAAGGGCGTACGCGCGCCGGACAGATGGGCGATGAGCGGCTTGGCAAAGAGAAAGGCCGTGACAAAGGCAGAGACGGGATTGCCCGGCAGGCCAAGCACAATGGCCGCGCCCAGCTTCCCGGCCATTAACGGCTTTCCCGGGCGCATCGCGATTTTCCAGAAATCGAGACTGGCCCCTGCTGCCTCCAGAGCGGGTTTGACATGGTCATGATCCCCCACTGACGCCCCGCCACTGGAGATAATGATGTCCGCCTCCTGCGAGAGACGCGCAAAGGCCTTCGTCAGTGCCGCGCGATCATCGGGAATAATTCCATAATCGGTCACATCGGCATCCTGACCCAGCAAGGCGTGCAGCATCAGGCCGTTTGACGCCGGGATTTGCCCCGCACCCAAGGGCGCGCCGGGCGGGACCAACTCATCCCCTGTTGAGAGGAGGGTAATGCGCACGCGCCGCCGTACGCTGGCCGAGGCATGCCCGCCCATGGCGAGCAGCGCGAGGCGCGCCGGGGTCAGCCGATCCCCAGCGGCAACCAATACCGCGCCGTCGCAAAAATCTTCGCCCGCCTGCCGCACATGTTTGCCGCGTTGCACCTGAAGCTCGGCCTGAAGCACGATCTGATCGCCCGTGCGGGCGACATCTTCCTGCATGATGACGCTATCGGCTCCTTGGGGAAGGGGCGCGCCGGTGAAAATCCGCATGGCCTCGCCCGGCCCAATCTGCCCCGGATCTTCCTGTCCTGCCGCAGATTCTCCTGTCACCACCCAAGGGCCGGGCAGATCCTCCTGCCGCACGGCATAACCATCCATGGCAGAAAGCGCCCGGGCGGG
>RFSU01000282.1 GCA_009923795.1 Sphingomonadaceae bacterium | reverse complement strand
TTTCAACCATGTCGACAATCCGCCCGCTGGCCTCGGCCAAGGCATCGGCGGTGGTGCCATCTGCTGGTGTTTCGGTAAAATGGATGCGCTTGAAGAAATCAGGGTCGCCTTCAACCTCTTGTGCGATGCGGTCCATGATCGACACCGCCTCAATCGGCCACGCCCCGGCCGCAGTTTCCGCAGACAGCATCACGGCATCTGCGCCGTCGTAAATTGCCGTGGCAACGTCCGAAACCTCGGCGCGGGTGGGGGATGGCGAGACGATCATCGATTCCAGCATTTGCGTTGCCACGACCACCGGCTTACCCATGCGCCGCGCGGTCGACACAATCTTCTTCTGCAAGGGCGGCACTTGTTCAGGGCGCATTTCCACACCAAGGTCGCCGCGCGCGACCATCACGCCGTCGGCCAATTCAATGATTTCTTCCAACCGCCCGATGGCGGCAGGCTTCTCGATCTTGGCCAGCAAAGCCGCCTTATTGCCAATCAGCTTCTTGCCTTCGGCGACATCTTCTGGCCGTTGGACAAAGGACATGGCGACCCAGTCCACCCCCTGCTCCAAGGCAAAAGCGAGGTCCGAGCGATCCTTTTCGGTCAACGCGGCAATCGGGATCACAACGTCCGGAACATTAAGGCCCTTGCGGTTCGACAACGTCCCGCCAACCTCGACCTTCGTTACAATATGGTCGGGGCCAATCTCGGTCACCCGCAACACAAGCTTGCCATCGTCAAGCAACAGCCGTGCATGCACTTCCAACGCTGCGAAAATTTCGGGGTGCGGCAGATGTACGCGGTGCGCATCCCCCAGCGTCGGGTCCGTATCCAATCGGAAGCTGTCGCCCGTGTGCAGTTCAACCTTGCCCTCGGCAAAGCTTCCCACGCGCAATTTGGGGCCTTGTAGATCAACCAATATGGTTGTCGGCCGGTTATACGCCTTTTCCAGCGCGCGGATATTGGCAATCAGCTGCGCTTTATCGGCTTGCTCGCCATGGCTCATATTGACGCGGAAAGCATCTGCGCCTGCACGGAAAAGCTTTTCGATCATTTCTGGCGTGTCACTCGCTGGGCCCAATGTCGCCAATATGCGGACCTTGCGCATGCGTGGCTTATGATATTGCATGAAATTGGCTCCGCGATCTGGATTTTGACGTTCACCTTCCCCATAACGCGGCACATCAACAACGGAAAGGGCGCATAGCTATGCAACAGGACACGCACATTTCAGACGCCGCCGCCGCCGCGGCATTTCGCCGCCTCGTCGCACATCTGCAACACCGGCATGATGCGCAGAACATCGATTTGATGGGCCTAGCCGGATTTTGCCGCAATTGCCTGGCCGACTGGGTGATGGAAGCCGACGGACAGCTAACCAAGGATGAAGCGCGCACGCTGATCCACGGCATGCCAGCGTCGGAATGGAAAGCAAAATATCAAAGCGAAGCAACGCCCGCGCAATTGCAACGCATGCAGGAAAGCGTGGCGAAAAACGCCCCTTCGCATTAAGGCGCTGTCATCTTGATTCGGGGCCTCTGCCCCCAACCAACACCACAGGGAGAATATAATGGCCGAAGGCAATATCGCAGCCGATCAACTGCGTCTTTTCATTGAGCGCATCGAGCGTCTGGAAGAAGAGAAAAAGGGCATCGCCGACGA
>RFSU01000281.1 GCA_009923795.1 Sphingomonadaceae bacterium | reverse complement strand
CGGGATGTGCGGCCGACCTTGGGAGAAACGCTGACCCATCAGGCGGGGGTGTCCGCCACATCCTTTGGCCCCAATGCGTCACGCCCAGTCCTACGCGGCTTCCAGGGGGAGCGGGTTCGCATCCTGTCTGACGGAATTGGCAGCTTTGACGTCTCGAACACCAGCGTCGATCACCCGGTTGTCATCAACCCGCTGACCGCCGACCGGATAGAGGTTCTGCGCGGCCCAACTGCCTTGCTCTTTGGGTCTTCTGCAATTGGGGGCGTGGTCAATGTCATCGACAGCCGTATCCCGCGCAGTGTCCCGGATGAAATGGTCCATGTCGATGGACATATGACCTATGGCAGCGCCGCCAAGGAACGATCGGCGGGCGCGAAGATGGATCTTGGCCTGACTGACAGCTTGGTGCTGCACCTTGATGGAACCTATGCCAAGTCGGACGACCTGCGGACGGGCGGATATTTGCTCAGCTCGGATTTGCGGTCAGAGGCCAAGGCCAGTGCCGATCCAGATAGTCGCGCGCTTGCGGATTTGCAGGGACGCTTGGCGAACAGCGCCGCGCGCATGTGGGAACTGGCCGCAGGGGCTGCTTATGTTACGACGGGCGGGAGCCTCGGCCTCTCGGTCAGCCGATATGATTCTCTTTACGGCATCCCGACGCGCTATTCGCTGGAAGCCGACCATCCGGCCGAAAATGTGCGGCTTGATGTGGCCCAAACCCGCGTCGACATGCGTGGCGAGATTAAGCCGCAGGCGGGTCTGTTCGAAGCCGTCCGGCTGCGTGCAGGCTTTGCCGATTATCATCATGATGAACTGGCGGAAGATGGGTCGATTGGCACCAGCTTCTATCACAAGGGGTGGGAAGGCCGCACCGAACTTGTCCAGCGTGAGCGCGATGGCTGGACAGGGGCATTGGGCGCACAGGCGCTGGTGCGTCGCCTCCATATAGTTGGGGCGGAAAAATATCTGCCGAAAATCAAGGCGCAGAGCTATGGGCTGTTCACGGTTCAAGCGCTCGACCTTGGGACTGTTCGGGCGGAAGCAGGCGGGCGCGTCGAGCGGGCCATTGCCTCGGCCGAGGAAGATGCCTTTTTAGGCACCTTTACCGCGCTTTCCGGGTCACTGGGGGCCGCTTATGAGGTGCGGCCGGATTGGCGCGTTGGCCTCAACAGCTCCTACACAGAACGTGCCCCCTCGGCTGAAGAGCTTTTCCCCAAAGGGCCGCATGCCGGCACACAGGCCTATGAGATTGGCAATCCGGATTTTGAAAAGGAAGTCTCAAAGGGGCTGGAACTCACCTTGCGCGGCAAGCGTCTTGGTTTGACGCTTTCAGAGATCAAAGATTTAGTGGATATGTATGAGTCGCCGCAGGATTCGGCGGCTCAGCTAGAGCGTTTTCTGACAGTATTGGCGCGGCATCGTGAATCGTTAGAGCAGCAGCGCGAAGATATAGAAGTGACGCTGGCTGAAATCGCCGCCCACGAAGAAAAATGCCGGCGCATGCTGGCAGAACCGTCTACCGATCGCAAGCCCGCTGCACCCGCTACGCGTGCACGTCGCGCTGCCTGATCACCACCGAAAGTAATGGAGAAAGTCATGATGGATTTGCCCGGCCTGCGTTTTGATCACGGCGATGACATCGCTGCCTTACGTGATGCGGTTCGTGATTTTGCGGCGGCT
>RFSU01000029.1 GCA_009923795.1 Sphingomonadaceae bacterium | reverse complement strand
CTGATCCCCTTATTCGCGGGTCGGTCCGCACAGCGTCGGGCCGAATTGAAAGCCCGGCACTTGGCATGGTGCTTACCAATGTCACGGCCTTTGGCAGATTTGATGGGGCTCAGCTGGCAATAGAGAGCTTTGCGGCCAATGCGGGTCGGGGCGGACGGGTCAATGGGTCAGGCACAGTCAATTTTGCCGCCGGGCAGCGCGCCATGGATTTATCGGTCGATGCCGAAAATGCCCAGATTATCGCGCGCGATGATTTAGGGGCGAATATCACTGGCCCCTTGCGCATTGTCTCCAACTCTGCGGGCGGAACGATCAAGGGGTCGGTTCGGCTCACGCGCAGCCTTTATGTTCTGGGCAGATCAGACATGGCAGCGGCCGTGCCCCGCCTGAACGTGATGGAGCTGAATGAAGGACGGGTTGACGCGCCGATCGTTACATCGGCGCTGCCCTGGACATTGGACATCAAAGCAGATGCGCCCGGCTTGTTGATGGTGAAAGGTTTAGGGCTGGATAGTGAATGGCGGGCAAGCCTTGTGTTGTCCGGCTCTCTCCTCGCGCCCACGATTACGGGTACGGCCGATCTGGTGCGGGGGAATTATGAGTTTTCCGGACGGCGGTTTGATTTGCAGCGTGGGGCGATCCGCTTTCGGGGAGAAAGCCCACCCGATCCCCTGCTGGATATTGTTGCGGGCGGGGACACACAGGGCCTAAACGCGACCATCCGGGTCGGTGGCACCGGGCAACGTCCCGAATTTGCATTCTCCAGCGTGCCTGCCTTGCCGCAGGAAGAGCTTTTGTCGCGGCTGCTCTTTGGCACCTCCATCACCAACCTGTCTGCTCCAGAAGCGGTGCAGTTGGCTGCGGCCATTGCCTCTATGCAAGGGGGTGCCGGGCTCAACCCAGTTAATGCCCTGCGCAAAGCCATCGGCTTGGATCGACTACGCATTCTTCCCGCCGATTTGGCCACGGGTCAGCGCACCTCAATTGCCGCAGGAAAATATCTCACGCGGCGCACCTTTGTTGAGATTGTGACCGATGGTCAGGGTTATTCCGCAACACGGGCGGAGTTTCAGGTCACGCGCTGGCTCTCGATCCTGTCCACCATCTCAACCATTGGCGAACAAGCTGCATCGGTGCGCGTCTCGAGAGATTATTAAAGAAAAAGGGAGCAGGAATGCACCAGCCCCCTTCTTCATCGCTTGGCCTTTATGGATCAGGCAGAGATGAGGGCAGCCCCACTCCGGCGGCGGCGCGCAGCACCCCCAACCAAGCCAAAGCCTGCCAGCATCATCGCCCAGCTTGCCGGTTCGGGAATGCCGGACATGACGGGATCAAAAGAGATCTGTTTCACGTCCTTGAACTTCAACGAACCGCCAGCCTGATTGACCAGACCATAAAGCTCAATGCTGTCCAGCACTTCGTTTGCTCCGGCCATCACATCAATCTTGCTGTTCGACGGCAGGCCAAAGCCGCTGAAGATTTGCGATCCGCCGCCGACAAAGTTGACCTTGATGTTCAGATTGCGAGCGCGTTGATTGGCAAAATCCTCAATCTTGAACTGCATCACACTAAAGCCGGTTGAAGGATCAATGAGCAACGCAGAAAAGCCGTTGCCATTGCCGCTCCCCAGTCCCTTAATAATCGCAACGCCATTGCCATTGCCGGCATCAATGCCATCGGCTGCGCTCAGGGCAACCGGGATTGCACCGGGCTTTGTCAACGTGTTGAGCGTGGTGCCAGAGCCTGCCGAATTGGCATGAACCACTTCGGCATAAGGGGCCCCATTGTTCAGGAAAACGGTCGCCGCCTGAGCAGGGGCAATCGCGCCGGCCATGCCCATGATGGCCGCGAAACAAAGTTTATATCTGTGCATGAAATGTGCCTCATCCAAAAAGTTAAAGATGGTTTGCGACCCTTTTTGGTTGTCCAAGGCATAACAAGCAGACTGCATAAACGCTCCGCATGGCTGGGCATTATGCATTGATGTGGGTGTGTTTTCTGGCGGTATTCTGGGCGTCAGCCCTAACCTGCTTTATCAATGCTATTCGCTTGACTTCGAAAGACCGGCCTCTAAGAGCGGCAACGGGCCACGCGGTCCCAACGCCGCGCGTGCTCTCTGTAAGGAGAGACTATATGACGAATATTTCGAAGCCAGTTGCGCTGCCTGCGCGCCCGTTTTTTTCATCCGGCCCCTGCGCCAAGCCGCCGGGTTGGGATGCATCCAAACTCAAAACCGACTCACTCGGCCGGTCACACCGTGCCAAGATTGGCAAGTCGCGCCTGCAATTGGCGATCGATCTGACACGCGCGGTTCTGCAAGTCCCAGACACCCATCGCATCGGCATTGTTGCCGGCTCAGATACGGGCGCTGTGGAAATGGCTATGTGGTCGATGCTCGGCGCGCGGCCCGTCACCATGCTGGCCTGGGAAAGCTTTGGCGAAGGCTGGGTGACAGATGCCGTCAAGCAGCTGAAGCTCGATGCCATTGTGGTGAAGGCACCCTATGGCGCGCTGCCCGATTTATCGACGGTGGATCCTGAGCATGATGTTGTCTTCACTTGGAATGGCACCACCTCTGGCGTGCGCGTCCCCAATGGGGATTGGATTGCCGATGATCGAACGGGCCTGACCTTTGCCGACGCAACCTCGGCTGTCTTTGCCTATGACATGCCTTGGGACAAGCTCGATGTGACGACCTTTTCTTGGCAAAAGGTTCTGGGCGGAGAAGGCGCACATGGCATCCTGATTCTGGGTCCGCGCGCGGTTGAGCGTCTCGAAAGCTATACGCCCGCCTGGCCGCTGCCCAAGATTTTCCGCATGACAAAGGGCGGCAAGCTGATCGAAGGCATTTTCAAGGGGGAAACCATCAACACCCCCTCCATGCTCGCGGTTGAAGATGTCATCTTCGCGCTGGAATGGGCTCAGTCTCTTGGTGGGCTAAACGGGCTTATGGCGCGATCCAATGCCAATGCCGCCGCGCTTGATAAGATTTTGGCAGATCGGGACTGGCTCGGCCATTTGGCGGTGGATCCGGCCACCCGCTCGCGGACCTCGGTCTGCCTGACGGTTGAGGGTGCGGATGAAGATTTCATCAAGAAATTTTCCGCTCTGCTTGATGCCGAAGGGGCGGCCTATGACATTGCCGGATATCGCGATGCCCCGCCGGGCCTGCGTATCTGGTGCGGCGCCACCGTCGATACAGCCGATATTGTGGCTCTCGGCCCCTGGCTCGATTGGGCTTATGCCCAAATGAAGGCCGCCTGACGTTCTCATTATATGTCGTCATGCTGAACTTGTTTCAGCATCCATTCGCACCTCTCGTGACGAAGGACCCTGAAACAAGTTCAGCATGACGGTCGAAAAGGATTAGTGACATGACCAAACCTAAAGTTCTCATTTCCGACAAAATGGATCCCAATGCCGCCGCCATCTTCCGTGAACGCGGCTGTGAGGTGGATGAAATTACCGGCCTCTCGCCCGAAGAGTTGATCAAGATCATCGGTAAATATGATGGCCTTGCCATTCGCTCCTCGACCAAGGTGACGCCGGCGATCCTTGATGCTTGCGACAATTTGAAGGTCATTGGTCGCGCCGGCATTGGCGTTGATAATGTCGATATTCCGGCGGCCTCGGCCAAGGGCGTTGTCGTCATGAACACGCCGTTCGGCAATTCGATCACAACCGCAGAACATGCCATTGCACTTATGTTCGCCCTCGCCCGCCAAATCCCAGAAGCCAATGCGCAGACGCAAGCGGGCCTGTGGCCGAAAAATGGCTTTATGGGCGTTGAGGTCACGGGCAAGACTTTGGGCCTGATTGGTGCGGGCAATATCGGCTCCATCGTCGCCACGCGGGCCTTGGGCCTGCGGATGAAGGTTGTCGCCTTTGATCCCTTTTTGACGCCAGAACGCGCCATTGAAATGGGCGTTGAAAAGGCGGACCTAAACACGCTTTTGGCCAAGGCAGATTTCATCACGCTGCACACGCCGCTGACCGATCAGACTCGCAATATCCTGAGCCGTGAAAATCTGGCTAAGGCCAAAAAGGGCGTGCGGATCATCAACTGCGCGCGCGGTGGCCTGATTGATGAAGCCGCCTTGAAAGACGCGCTCGACAGCGGGCAAGTCGCTGGGGCCGCGCTTGATGTGTTCGCGGTGGAACCCGCCAAGGAATCGCCGCTGTTCGGCACACCCAATTTCATCTGCACGCCGCATCTTGGAGCCTCGACCACCGAAGCACAGGTGAATGTCGCGCTTCAGGTGGCAGAGCAGATGGCCGATTATCTGGTCAATGGTGGCGTCACCAATGCCCTCAACATGCCCTCACTTTCGGCCGAAGAAGCGCCCAAGCTCAAGCCCTATATGGCGCTTGCCGAGAAACTCGGCTCGCTGGTTGGCCAGCTTGCGCATGACAATCTCACCCAGATTTCCATCGAAGTCGAAGGGGCGGCAGCGCAGCTGAATATCAAGCCCATTACAGGCGCTGTCCTTGCGGGCCTGATGCGCCGCTATTCTGACACGGTGAACATGGTCAACGCACCCTTCCTTGCGAAGGAACGGGGCCTTGATGTGCGTGAAATCCGTCATGATCGCGAAGGCGTGTATCACACGCTCATCCGCGTGACGGTGGCCACCAGTCAGGGGGACCGCTCGGTCGCAGGCACGTTGTTCAACAACACAACGCCGCGTCTGGTCGATATGTTCGGGATTAATATCGAGGCTGATCTGGATGGGCATATGCTCTACATCGTCAATGAAGATGCGCCCGGCTTTATCGGGTCGATTGGGACGTTGTTGGGCCAAAACGGCCTCAACATCGGCACCTTCCATCTTGGCCGCCGCACAGCAGGTGGGGAGGCGGTTCTGCTGCTCTCCATGGACCACGCCATCCCGGAACCCGTTTTGTGGGATGCCTGTAAGCTTGCCGGTGTGAAAACTGTTAAGGCATTAAAGTTCTGATCTGTTAAGGCGTGCGCATGACCAAAGCATTGCTCCCAACCGGATTTCGTGATCGCTTGCCGCCAGAGGCAGATGCCTCTGCGCGTCTGGTGCGCAGCGTTCTCGATACAGTCGCCTCTTATGGTTATGAGCGCGTTCAGACGCCCTTGGCGGAATATGAGGCCAGCCTGACGGCGGCTCTGGGCACGTCCTCGCGGGATTTGTTGCGCTTTGTGGACCCTGTTTCGGGGGAAACAATGGCCATAAGATCCGACATTACGGGTCAGATTGGCCGTATCGCACGTGGGCGCATGGGCCATCACCCTCGCCCCTTGCGGTTGAGCTATGGCGGCCCGGTGGTGACCTTGCGCGCAACCCAGCTTCGTCCAGAGCGGGAATTGATGCAGGTTGGCGCTGAGCTGATCGGTCTTGATAGTGTGGCGGCGGTAGCCGAAGTGGTGACGGTTGCGATTGAGTCGCTCAAAAATGCTGGCGCACGCGATCTGACGCTGGATCTGACCATGCCAGACTTGATCGACACGTTGCTTCCTGGCGCAGATACAGCCGATTTGAAGGCGCGCTTAGATGCCAAGGATGCAGCCGCTGTGTCGGAAGCGTTCCGCCCTCTGATTGCAGCCGCTGGCCCCTATGCCGAGGCGTCTGCAAGGCTGCGGGCTTTTGATGAGAAGGGCGTGCTGACGGCCCGGCTTGACGCACTCGATGCGCTGGTGGCTATTTTGCCCGCAGATGTGCGCGTGACCCTTGATCCGACCGAGCGGCATGGCTTTGAATATCAAAGTTGGTTCGGCTTTTCCCTTTTCTCGGCGCAATGCTCTGGCGAAATCGCGCGGGGTGGCAGCTATCGGCTGGGCGAAGAGCCAGCAATTGGCTTTTCAGCCTATATTGATCCTCTGATCGATGCAGGATTGGCGCAGGGAGAGCGGCGGCGCTTGTTCCTGCCGCTCGGCACATTGCCATCGAAAGCTGCTGCGTTGCGCGCCGAAGGCTGGGTGACGGTTGCCGCTCTGAGCGACGAGGACACGGCCGAGGCACAGATTTGTTCGCATATCTTGTCCAATGGCAGGCCCGTTGCAATCGACTGAATTTAGCGCGTTCCTGCTCGCGGGACTGCTCTTTAGGGTGGACGCGCTGGCGAGATAACAATAACGCACGCAACAGGCACAGCCACTTAAACATGGAGACTATCCCTTGGCCAATGTCACAGTGATCGGCGCCCAATGGGGCGATGAGGGCAAGGGAAAGATTGTCGACTGGCTCGCCAGCCGTGCGGACGTCGTTGTCCGCTTTCAAGGCGGGCATAATGCGGGCCACACATTGGTTGTTGGCGATCAGACGTATAAACTCTCGCTCCTCCCGTCCGGAATTGTCCGGGGCACATTGTCGGTCATTGGCAATGGCGTTGTCCTTGATCCTTGGCATTTCCGTGACGAAGTGGCGAAGCTTCAGGGCCAAGGCGTCACCATTTCGCCCGCCAATTTGCACATTGCCGAAAATGCGCCGCTCATCCTGCCCTTCCACCGCGACCTGGACGGCCTGCGCGAAGATGCCAGCGGCAGCGGAAAGATCGGCACGACCCGGCGGGGCATTGGCCCGGCTTATGAAGATAAGGTTGGCAGGCGGGCGATCCGCGTGTGCGATCTGGCCCATCTGGATGATCTTGAGGCCCAGCTTGACCGCATCTGCGCGCACCATGATGCCCTGCGCGTCGGCTTTGGCCAGCCGCCCATTGATCGGGCGCGGTTGATCAATGATCTTAAAGAGATTGCGGATTTCATCCTGCCCTTTGCCAAGCCCGTCTGGGTCACGCTCAATCAAGCCAAGAAGCGCGGCGACCGCGTTTTATTCGAAGGTGCACAGGGTGTGTTGCTGGATGTTGATCACGGCACCTATCCGTTCGTCACCTCGTCCAACACCATTGCCGGGACGGCCTCGGGCGGATCGGGCCTTGGTCCGTCGTCAGTCGGCTTTGTGCTGGGGATTGTGAAGGCCTATACCACGCGCGTTGGCTCTGGCCCCTTCCCAACCGAGCTGGAAAATGAAATTGGCCAGCGACTGGGTGAGCGCGGACATGAATTTGGCACCGTCACAGGGCGTAAGCGGCGCTGTGGCTGGTTTGATTCCGTGCTGGTGCGCCAATCGGCAGCCGTGTCGGGCATCACTGGAATTGCGCTCACCAAACTCGATGTGCTGGATGGGTTTGAAACGCTCAAAATCTGCACTGGCTATCGGATTGGTGATACGGTTTATGACTATTTGCCGCCCCATGCCGCCGATCAGGCACGGGCGGAACCCATTTATGAAGAAATGGTTGGGTGGGCCGAAACAACAGCAGGCGCGCGCAGCTGGGCAGAGTTGCCGGCGCAAGCCATCAAATATGTCCGCCGCATTGAAGAGCTGATCCAATGCCCGGTTGCTTTGGTCTCCACCAGTCCTGAGCGGGAAGACACAATCTTGGTGCGCGATCCCTTTAGCGATTAAGCGGCTGCTCAACGCGCCGCCTCTTCCGGCGGCCTGTCCCGAAACTGAAATTTTCTGACTTTAGGCGGGGTGTGTGCAAGGATTATGTGGTCTGCGCGCGCAAGGAGGCATCCCGTTCATGACGTCCAGAAACGCAACGTCCGTGCGCGCGCGCGAGATAGAGGTGGCTGTCACGCGCGCACCGTCTGATTGGGCGCGACTGCTCGCTTTTGGAGCGGTTCAATGGCCCTGGCTTTTGAAAAGCCTCTATGGCGGCACCAAGGCAGATCGCGCCGCGTTGCTCGCGCGTTTGGCCCTTCCGGATGAAGCCTTGCCGCATCTGGGGAGCTGGAAAGCAGATGCCGGGCTTCTGCATCGGATTGTCGATGCTATCAACACACATCAACCTGAAACAATAGTGGAGCTGGGCGCAGGGGCGTCGACCCTTGTCACGGCGCGCACGCTGCAGATGATCGGCGGACAACGGCGGTTGGTGAGCTTTGATCAGCACAAGGATTTTGTCACGGCTGTCCGCAGTTGGTTGGCAGATCATGATCTAAATGCGGATGTGCGCTATGCGCCCCTCGTGGCGGAGAACGGCCTTTGGTCAGGCCTTTGGTATGATCTTTTTGGCGTGCCTGATCGCATTGATATGTTGCTGATCGACGGTCCGCCATGGGCCCTTGGCCCCACGATCAGAGAAGGGGCGTCTTGCCTGTTTTCGCGCATACCTGTGGGCGGTGTGGTGATCTTAGATGATGCTGCCCGTCCGGGTGAACGGCTCGTTGCACGACGCTGGCGAGAAGAGTGGCCTGAATTTGAATGGGCGTTCACGCCCGGGATCAAAGGAATGTTAAAAGGCGTGCGGCACAGCGATTAAGCGGGCAAATCTTGGCTCAGCCTTTTAGACGCGCGCCAGAAAAACCATGCGGGCAACAGTCCCAGCCAAGCTGCCCCATACAGCACCCAGCGCACACTTTCTGTGCCCGCCATTGGCCTAAAGGCGTCAGACAAAATGCCGAAGAAGAGCGGCCCTAAGCCAAGACCAATCAAATTCTGTCCAAAAATCACCAGCGACGTCGCCACTGCCCTTTGATTGGGCTTCACCAATTGCTGGGCCAGCGCATAGCTTGGCCCATAATAGAAATAGTTGAGTGCCGTTGGTATAATGAGGAGAGCCAGCGCCAGCCGCCAATCACTCACATAATAGGCTGCAAACAGAATGGGTGCGGCGATTGTCATGCCAACCGCCGGTGCGGTCAGAATATGCCGCTTGTCCTTCTTACCAAATCGGTCGGCGAGATAGCCACCCAACCAAGTTCCCAACATCCCAGCAAGGCCCGCGACGATGCCGAGCCAAAGCCCGGTTTGTCCCGCGCTCAGGCCAAAATCGCGCTGAAACAAAATGACGACCCATACCCCTTTGCCGTAAGAGAGAAAGGCGGTGAAGCTGGCACCGAGCAAGACGAGCAGGAAACTTTTGTTGGTCAGAATTTCGGCCATTGTCGGAACAAAGGGTTGTTGCGGCTTGGCGGCGGCCACCGCATGATGTCGACCCGGATCGCGCAGCAGCATGGGCAGAATAAAGGCAAAGAGGATGCCCGGAACACTCACCGCCAAAAAGGCATTCCGCCAGCCATAAAGATCGTTGAGCGTGCCGCCGATGACCATCCCGATCAGCCCGCCAATCGAAATGCCCATGCCATAAAAGGCCATGGCGGAGGAACGTTTATCCGCCTGAACGGCATCGGTGATCAGGGAATGTGCCGCCGGCGTGCAACCCGCCTCTCCCACGCCAACGCCGATGCGCGCCAGCAACAGCTGGGCAAAATTCTGCGCAAGGCCACAGGCCGCCGTCATCACGGACCAGACGCCGAGTGAAATAGAAATCACATGCGCCCTATTCGTCTTGGGCAAGTCAATATATCGGGCGATGGGGATGCCGAGAATGGTGTAGAACAAAGCAAAGGCAAGCCCCGTCATCAGGCCAATCTGCGCGTCCGACAAATCAAGATCGCGGCTGATTTCTTCCGCGAGAATGTTGACGATCTGTCGGTCCAGAAAATTGAGAATATAGACGATCAAAAGCGTCCACATCAGCATTCGAACGCTGCGGGGGGTTCCGGCTGTGGATGCGTTCATGCCTATGCTCTCCTGACGGCCTGTTTTTACACGCCTTGTCCGCCTTGTGCGGAAAAGCAGGAGAGAGGGCAAGTCTCAGTTGGGTACGTCACCCGCACTGGGCGCGGTGGAGCAGCTTTTGATCGGCAAGCACCAGCGCCATCATGGCCTCCACCACGGGCGCACCCCTGATGCCAACGCACGGGTCATGGCGGCCCTTGGTCACAATCTCGGCGGCAGCACCCTCGCGCGTTACCGTTTCAACCGGGGTCAATATCGATGAGGTGGGCTTAAAGGCGACACGCACAATAACAGGTTGGCCAGTGGAGATTCCTCCTGCAATCCCGCCTGCATTATTCGCCAAAAACTCTGGCGCATTGCTGCCCGGGCGCATGGGGTCGGCATTTTCCTCTCCGCGCAGGCGCGCAGCGGCAAAGCCGGCGCCAATCTCCACGGCCTTGACGGCATTGATGCTCATCATCGCAGCGGCCAATTCACTGTCGAGCTTGGCATAAAGCGGCGCACCCCAGCCAGCGGGGACGCCCGTTGCCACGCACTCGATAACTGCGCCCAGCGAGGATCCGGATTTGCGCGCTTCGTCCACCATCTTTTCCCAGCGGCCTGCCGCGGCCTCATCGGGGCAGAAAAACGGGTTCTTGTCGATCTGGCTTGCTTCAAAATTGTCGCGATTAATGGCGTCGCCGCCAATCTCAACCACATAGGCAAGCAGCTCAACTTCGGGGAGGATTGCGCGCGCGACGCCGCCTGCGGCCACCCGCGCCGCCGTTTCGCGCGCGGAGGATCGGCCACCACCGCGATAATCGCGAAAGCCATATTTGGCGTCATAGCTATAATCCGCATGGCCGGGCCGATAGGCCTTGGCGACATCCGAATAATCCTTGGACCGTTGATCCACATTTTCGATCATCAAGCTGATCGGTGTGCCCGTTGTCCGCCCTTCAAACACGCCAGACAGGATGCGCACGGCGTCCGGCTCTTGCCGCTGCGTGGTAAAGCGCGAGCTGCCGGGGCGACGCTTGTCGAGAAAGGGCTGAATATCCGCTTCTGACAGGGCAAGGCCCGGCGGGCAGCCATCCACCACAGCACCCAAAGCGGGCCCATGGCTTTCGCCCCAGGTGGTAAAGCGGAATACGCGGCCAAAGGTATTGAAGCTCATGACCTAAGCGATGCCGCGATTTGCCCCTTATTGCAAGGCGGGTCGCTCAGTCAGCATGATCCCGCCTTGCCCATGCACCCTTATGCCAGCGCAATATCGGGCGCGTCTTCGGCTTTCATGCCCACAACATGATAGCCGCAATCGACATGATGGGTTTCGCCCGTCACACCCGCTGACAGGTCGGACAGCAGATAAAGCCCCGCCCCGCCGACATCCTCAATCGTGGTGTTACGCTTGAGCGGACTGTTCAGCTCATTCCATTTCATGATGTAGCGGAAATCGCCAATGCCAGAGGCGGCGAGCGTCTTGATCGGCCCGGCAGAGATGGCATTGACGCGAATATTGTCATGGCCAAGATCAACCGCCAGATATTTGACCGATGTCTCGAGCGCGGATTTGGCAACGCCCATCACGTTGTAATGCGGCACAACTTTTTCCGCGCCATAATAGCTGAGCGTCAGCAGCGATCCGCCATTTGGCATCATCGCGGCGGCCCGTGTGGCAACGGCGGTGAAGCTGTAGACGCTGATGTTCATCGTCATCAGGAAGTTATCGAGGCTGGTGTCGCAATAGCGGCCACGCAATTCATTCTTGTCGGAAAAGCCAATGGCGTGAACGACAAAGTCAATTGTTGGCCAGCGGGCGGCTAGCGTTGCAAAGGCGTTATTCAGATCGTCCATATTGGCGACATCGCAATCGATCAGGAAATCGCTGCTCAATTCTGCGGCCAGCGGGCGAACGCGCTTTTCCAGCGCCTCTCCCTGATAGGAAAAGGCGAGTTCGGCGCCCTCTTCTTTCAGCTTTTTGGCGATGCCCCATGCAAGGCTCCGGTCATTTGCCAGCCCCATGATGAGCCCCCTTTTGCCCGCCATATACCCTGCCATCATGTCTTCCCTTCAGTTTTGTTCTTTGTTTTTCGCGGTTCTTTTCGGGCCGGATTGGCCAGTGCCGCGTTGAGATGTGCCCCAATAACAAGCCCGAATCCGACGATCCAGAAAAAGAGTAAAGCGATAATCACGCCGGCCAGGCTGCCATAGGTCAGCGCATAGTCTCCAAAAAGAGAAAGCGCGGGCGGCAAAAGGGCCAATGCCCCTGTCCACCAGAGGGTCGCCACCAGCGCGCCCGGCCATTTCGGATAGTCTCTGGCCCGATAGGCTGACGGAGCCAGCGTCCAAAAAATCACGGACACGCCGCAAAACACAGCAAATGATGTGGAGAGCCAGCTGACCTCAAGCGAGATCAAGCGGGCACTATGCGGAATGAAACGAACCGCCAGCTCCTCTATGGCGGTCACTGCAAGCTGGGCGGCAAGCGCCGCGAGGAGAAGGAAAACCGAAGCAAAAGAAAGCAAGAGAGAGGCCAGTCGAGAATGCCAGAACGCGCGGCTTGGGCGCGTGCCATAGGCCCGGCGCAATATGTCTCTTATGGTTTCAATAAAGCCGCTGACGGTCCACAGGCCAACCACCGCCCCAAACCAGAGCAACGGACCAGTGCGCGCCAAAAGCACCTCGCGCGCCACGCCGTCCAGCAAAGCTGCAACCGCAGGCGGAAGTGTTGCGAGCGCTGATCGGAGCAGCGCCAGATTTTCATCGGGTTGCCCAACCATCTGCGTGGCGGCCGCCATCAAGATGAAAAAGGGAAAGACAGTCAGGATCGTCAAATAGGCAAGATTGCCTGCATGGAGCACACCGTCATTGGAAACCCCAATGGCGACACGGCGGACAATCTCCAAGGTGCGCGATCCGGTGTCGTGCCAGTCGACACGACCATCCTTTTGCCCCGCTTGAACAGCATGCCGTCTCCGCGCTTCGGGCGTCTGCGGGAGGGTGTCCGTCAAACGCCGAGCTTATCCCGAGGGGTCCGGCTGTCCTGCCATCCGTCTACAAAGGCCTCGAGCGCGGCATCTGCGGCAGGCAGATCGACAACCAGCGTCACCAACTGGTCGCCGCGTATGCCGCCCTTGCCCGTAAAGCCGCGACCTTTGAGGCGCAACGTCTTGCCCGACGAAGAGCCTTTTGGAATGTTGAGCATCACCGGCCCCTCAACGACCTTAACCGGTCCACCCTTCACCGCCTCAACCAAGGTGATGGGTAGGTCAATCCGGATATGGTCGCCATCACGCGTGAAATAGGGGTGGGGCGCGATATCAATGGTGATGAGGGCATCGCCAGAGCCGCCGGGGCCAGCATGGCCTTTACCAGCAAGCTTCATCTGCATGCCCGACTCAAGGCCTTGGGGCAACTTGAGCTCAATGGTTTTGCCATCGGTGAGCGTCACTCGTTGCGGGGCGAGTGTCGCCGCGTCGGGCAGCGACACGGTCAGACGAAAGGCGGCATTGGCCCCTTTAGGAGGGGCTTGGCGGCCAAAGGGCGCGCCTCCTCTGCCGCGTCCGCCGAATAGGCCGTCGAAAACATCGCCAAAATCCATGCTGTCGGTACTGAACTCTGCGCCCCCCGGCCCTGGGCGAAAGCCGCCGCGCCCGCCGCCAAACGGGCTGCCGCCCGCAAAGGGATTGCGCGGCTGGCCATTTTCATCAATTTCGCCGCGATCAAATTGGGCGCGCTTGTCCTTGTCTGACAAAAAATCATAGGCCGCCGTCACGCGCGCAAATCGCTCCGTGGCCTTGGGTTTGTCGCGATTGGTATCGGGGTGCAGCTCTTTGGCGAGTTTGCGATAGGCCTTTTTGATATCGGCCTCGCTCGCCCCTTTGGCCACACCGAGAATGCTATAGGGATCTGCCATAAGTCTTAGCTAGGACGATCAGGCGTAACCGACAATGGGGTTATGCCCATGCTGTGACGCCTAGGCCTTCTAGCTGGCATTCTTAATCTTCTGGTGGTGGCGAATGACTTCATCAATGATGAAGCGCAGAAACTTTTCCGAAAACTCCGGGTCAAGGTTCGCATCGGTTGCAAGACGGCGCAGTCGTTCAATCTGCCGCTGCTCTCGCCCCGAATCGGCGGCTGGAAGCCCGGATTTGGCTTTAAATTCGCCGACTTGCTGGGTCACCTTAAACCGTTCGGCGAGCATGTAGATGATTGCTGCATCAATATTGTCGATGCTTTCACGGTAACGCTGAAGAGTTTCATCGGTCATGATTTGCCCTGTTTCGTCAAATGCGTTGCTTTGCAACTCTCTTCCCCTTGCCTTTGCAGCGAAGCGCCGCCAAGGCCCTTTTTCATGACGGCGACCATACACAGGTTATCAAATTCCGCAGCCCCTTCGCTCGATCCCATGATCGCGCTTGTGGCCTCCGGCATGAATCAGGTCAACGCTGTGATTCTTGATCGGATGCAGTCGCAGATTCCACTGATCCCAGAATTGTCGGGCCATTTGATTGCAAGCGGTGGAAAGCGGATGCGCCCGATGCTCACGCTCGCCACCTGTGCGTTGCTCGATTATCCGGGCACGCGCCAATATCGGCTCGCCGCCTCGGTCGAATTTATTCACACCGCAACGCTGCTGCATGATGATGTTGTCGATCATTCCGATCTGCGGCGGGGTCGCAAGACCGCCAATGTCATCTGGGGTAATTCGGCCAGCGTGCTGGTCGGGGATTTCCTCTTCAGCCGCGCATTTGAACTGATGGTGGAAGACGGCAGTCTGAAGATTTTGAAGATCCTCTCTGGCGCAAGTGCCGTTATTTCCGAGGGCGAAGTCAATCAGCTCAGCGCCCAGCGCCAAGTCGCGACGCATGAAGACCAATATCTGGATATTATCGGCGCCAAAACAGCAGCACTCTTTGCGGCCGCCTGCCGAATCTCGGCTGTCATTGCAGAACGGGACGAGTCGGTGGAGCTCGCGCTCGATGCTTATGGCCGCAATCTCGGCATTGCCTTTCAGCTTGTCGACGATGCGATTGACTATACGTCGGATGCGGCAACCATGGGCAAGGGTGTGGGCGATGATTTCCGCGATGGCAAAATGACTCTGCCCGTTATCCTTGCGATGGCGCGAGGCAGCGATGCGGATCGCACTTTTTGGACAGACGCTATGGAAGGGCGGCGCGTGTCAGATGACGATCTGGCCCATGCCCAAAGCCTCGTGACCCAGACAGGCGCCATTGCAGACACATTTGAGAAAGCCCGTCTCTATGGCCGCCGCGCCATTGATGCGCTTGGCCCCTTCCCGCAAAGCAAGGCAAAGGCGGCGCTGATTGAGGCGGTCGAATTTGCCATTGCCCGCGCCTATTAAGGCTCTGTGACGCTTCCCATTCATGCCGTGCTGCCGGATTTATTGGCAACGCTTGGCGTTGAACCCAATGCCGTGCTCGTTGCCCCGCCAGGGGCTGGCAAGACAACGGCCGTCGCGCCTGCTCTTCTCGATCAGCCCTGGTGCACCGGGCAGATCCTTTTGCTCTCCCCCCGCCGTCTGGCCGCGCGTGCTGCGGCAGAGCGCATCGCAGACCAATTGAACACGCCCATTGGGTCGCTGGTGGGCTATGCAACCCGCATGGAAAGCCGACACGCAGCGGGCACGCGCATCCTTGTTTTAACCGAAGGCATTTTCCGTAACCGAATACAGGCGGATCCCGAATTGGCGGGCGTTTCGGCCGTCTTGTTCGATGAGGTGCATGAACGCAGCCTCGACAGTGATTTTGGCCTTGCCCTTGCGCTCGATGCTCAAGCGGGGTTGCGCCCCGATCTGCGGCTGGTCGTCATGTCGGCCACGCTAGATGGCGCACGCTTCGCCCGCCTTCTCTCGGCCCCCGTGATTGAAAGCCAAGGCCGCATCTTCCCGCTGGAGCTGCGCCATATTGGCCGGCGGGCCGAAGCCCGGATTGAGGATGAAATGGC